>JAIDDH010000007.1 GCA_029055435.1 Acetatifactor sp. | reverse complement strand
TTTGAGCCCACGCCCGTTCCCCGGTGGGTCCCTTGTAGAGATTTCACCCGCCCCTCCCGGCTGGCTGAAATCTCCGCGGCACACGTCCACACAGTAAATTAGTGGTTATGCCATCTGTCACCGCGCTCCGCATGAATCCTCGCATGGCAGGACTGGCACAGCGACACGAGGTTGCTCTCGTCATGCGTCCCACCTTCTGCCAATGGCAACTTATGGTGTACCTCCTCCACCGCTCTCAGCAGCCCCTTCTTCTGGCATTCCTCACAGAATGGATGCTTTGCGGCATATCGGTCACGAATACGTTTCCACGCCCTGCCGTATCTACGGCGTACAGCCGGATCACGGTCGTACTTCTCGTAGCGGCGGTTCTCCTGTCTCTCATGTTCCTCACAAAAGCGTCCCTCTGTCAGCTTCGGGCATCCGGGGAAGGAACACGGTCTCTTCGGTTTCCTTGGCATCTATCCCACCTCCATCCACAACAAAAGCCCCACAGGATTTCTCCCATGAGGCCCTCTTGACATTTTTTCATGCTATAAGCATACCACGTTCAAACAGATAAATCATCTCACAAAGTGGACATTACTGTTTGCCAAACAGCAGGGTGGTCAGTTTCGCCAGCGCCCGGTTCTTCCTCCTGTATGCGGATGCCCTTTCGATGCCGAAATAGTCTGCGACGTCATCTGCCGAACCGCTGCCGTACTCGTTGTCCTCGCTATAAAATGCTTCCAACACATAGCGATCATCTTCAGAAAGTTCCTCCCATGCCGGAAGGAACCACTCCATATATTCCACTGCCTGACGGTACCGCTCCCGTAGTACATCGATCTCCTCAATCCCTTTTACTATTCTGTCCTCGGCAGCATGGGGATTGTGTGCATGTGGCATTCCGTCAGGCTGCGGGCTGCCAACACCACCCATTTTTTCATATGCCGCCCTGATCTCGTCATTCGTATTGCCAATGATAAATTTCATATTACTGTAATCTTTCAGTGCGTCCACTGCCGCAGACCGCTTGTCAAGGTATTTCCAGATAATACTCATAAGAACTGCCTCCAATCAGATATTTTTATTCCCTCGGATTTTCAAAGATTGTCATTGATTGTCTTAGATTTGCACCATACTTTCCTGACTGGAGGCGGCATTTCTGCTCATATCTTCAAGTCTGCCTTCACCGCATCGATTAATGCAGACTGTGTCGTGTCCTTCTCGGATAATGCCTTCATGATCCTCTCATCTATGGTACCTTTCGTGATGATGTGCTGCACCACCACGGTTTCGGATGTCTGCCCCTGCCGCCACAGCCTCGCCACTGTCTGCTGGTATAACTCAAGGCTCCAGGTCAGTCCGAACCACACAAGGGTGTTACCGCCGCTCTGGAGGTTGAGGCCATGCCCTGCAGATGCCGGGTGGATCAGCGCCACCGGAATTTCTCCGGCGTTCCACCTGCGGATGCTGCCGTCCGTGTCCAGCCTGGCATACGGGATTTTCAATTTGTGCAGCCGCTCCGAAATCCTCTCAAGATCGTGCCGGAACCAGTACGCCACCAGTACCGGCTTTCCGTTCGCCGCCTCGATGATGTCCTCCAGTGCATCCAGCTTCCTCTCATGGACGGCGACTGTCTCCCCGGCGTCCGTATACACCGCCCCGTTCGCCATCTGCGACAGCTTGCCGGAAAGGGATGCGGCATTGGCTGCTGTCACTTCGCCATCGGGAAGCTGGAGGATCAGTTCTTCCTTCAGTTCCGCATACCTTGAATCCTCCTTTCCGGAGAGATACACGGTGTATCTGGAATTTACCAGTTCCGGCATCCGCAGGTGGTCGGTGGACTTCATGGAGATTGTGATATCGGATATTTTTCCGTATATCTGCTTCTCCGCCCCCGGCAACGGCTTGTAGGAGAACACCACCTGCCCGTTCTGCTTATCCGGCCGGAAGTAGGAAGTGCGGTACTGCCCGCTGCTCGTGCCACGCCTGTCGGCCATATCTAACA
>JAIDDH010000069.1 GCA_029055435.1 Acetatifactor sp. | reverse complement strand
ATCGTATGCCGCCTCACTGCTGTATGCAGTCTTATATACTCTCTCGCTCACCAACGCCTCATACACATCGGCGATAGCCACGATTTGAGCGCTGATGGGAATCTCATCCCCAACCAGATGATCGGGATATCCCTTGCCGTCCCATCTCTCATGATGATAACGGCAAATATCATAACAATACTGATAAAATTCATCATCGGAGGATTTGTGGAAAGCCTCAAGAATCCCACATCCGATAGTGGTATGTGTCTTCATAATCTCAAATTCCTCAGCCGTCAAACGTCCCGGCTTCATCAAAATAGCATCCGGAATTCCGATTTTGCCGATATCATGCAATGCCGATGCCCGCGCAATCTGATCGATCTGCATCGGTGTCAGGCCATACTTGGGGAAATACTTTGCCATGTATTTTAAAAGAATTCTGGTAAAGTACTTGATTCGTCTGACATGGTCTCCCGTCTCAACGCTTCTGAACTCCACAACCGAACCGAGCGCATCGATCATAAACTCATTGCCCTCGCGGATCTTGCTCTCCTGTTCACGGATAATCTGCTCCTGTTCCTTCAGGCGCTCCTCCATATTCCGCTTACTTTGATAGAGCTCAATAATGTTGCGCGCACGCCTCGTGATAATGCTGGGATCAAAAGGCTTGTGCATCACGTCCGCAATGCCGTATGTATAAGCCTTCTCCTCGCTCTCCTGAGGCGTCATGCTGGTGATGAGGATAACAGGAATTTTCGATAATAATTCCTTCTCCTTCATGTATTCCAGCACGCCGAAACCATCCATAACCGGCATCACCACATCCAGCAGCATCAACACCAGATTCTCGCTCTGCTCAATCTGCTCGATGGCCGCCTTTCCGTTGGCAGCCTCCAATATGTCGTAGTCATCGGCAAACATCATATGCAGTATCGCTCTGTTTACTTCCTCATCGTCTACAATCAATAATTGTTCTTTGTTCATACCTCTTAACACTCTGCCATCCTTATTACCGGACGGTTCCAGTCCTCCTTTTCCAAGAATTTTCGATAGGACATTTGTATTATACTATGCATTCGCGGGCATTGTCAACGGCTGAAAGATAAGTCTGTCAAAACAAGGGGATTACTTGTATCGCTACAAACAATCCCCCCTGTTTACACATCATATACACAGAGTAATCGCTTCACTGCCACTCTGCAATCACACTTTAGTATTTTCCGAACTCACCGTCCAGAGAAATGATCTGCTCATTATAGTTGTCGTTCTCATAGGTGCTTCTGCTGCGGCTGCCAAAATTCGAAGAACCGCCCTGACCTCCCGTGAGCCTGTAGTTGTTCAACAGCTCTCTGAGGTTCACAGCCTGGCTGGACAGCTCCTCGCTGGCTGCAGCACACTGCTCGCTGGTAGCCGAGTTGGTCTGAACAACCGTGGAAACCTGGCCGATGGCCTGATCGATCTGAGACACTGCCGTCGCCTGGTCATTGGATGCGGTTGCAATGTTGTCGATCAATTCTACAACCTTATCCACAGAGGATACAATCTTATCCAGAGACTGTGCTGTCTCCTCTGCAAGCTTCGTGCCATTGCCCACCTTGCGGATGGAATCCTCGATCATATCTGCGGTCTCGCTTGCCGCAGAAGCACTCTTTGCAGCCAGATTGCGAACCTCTTCTGCCACAACGGCAAAACCTTTGCCGTGTACGCCGGCTCTTGCAGCCTCAACTGCCGCATTCAGAGCAAGGATATTGGTCTGGAATGCGATATCGTCAATTGTCTTGATAATCTTGGAGATTGTCTCAGAAGACTCGTTAATGTCATTCATCGCGTCAAGCATAGCCTTCATCTGTCCGTTTCCATCCAACGCGGCAGCCTTTACACTGTGTACCATGCTCTCCGCCTCGGTAGCCTGAACGGCATTAGTCTTGGTGCGCTCTGCAATCTCAGCCATGGAAGCGGTAACCTGCTGCAATGCGCTGGCCTGCTCTGTGGAGCCCTGTGCCAACGACTGGCTGGCGCTGGCCACCTGCTCTGCACCCACGGTCACATGCTGAGTGGACTCTTTGATCTCGCTGAGAATTCTGTTGTTGTCCGTCACCAGACGCTGGAATGCCTTGCCCAGCACATCCTTATCGCTGCGGGGCTCAACTGTAACGGTCAGATCACCCTTGGCAATAGAATCCGCAACCTTCACCTGAGCCTGAGTTCCGGCCACCATGGTGGCAAAATTATCCATCAACTCGCCCAGATCGTCATTGTTGATCTTCCGGCAGTCAACATCATTGTCGCCGAGCGCAAGCTTCTTGGCAGCCTCCGACAATTTCATCACCGGCAGAGTGATATTCTTAATCAGAATCAGTGAATAGATGATGGTGAGGATAACGGCGATAGCGGAAACAACTACCATGATAGCGGTCAGCGCCACAATCGTCTTATCTGCATATGCATCATAGGCAGTGGATGCAACATCCAAATCCGCCATAAGGCTTATCAGATTCTGCTCCGCACTTCGCTCAGTGGATATACCCGCCAGCACATTGGATCTGGCCTTTTCAACCTGTCCGTTGCGCACCAGCTCGGTGTTCGATTTTGCAAAGTCCAGATACTCCTCCATGCCGCTGGAGACTTCACGGTAATCCTCAATAATAGCTGCATCAAAGAAAGACATCAGTCCTTCAAATTTGTCCAGATTGTCCTGCGTTTTCTTAATATATTCTTCCATCTCGCTAATCTGTGACTGCAGCTTGGAGCTGTCATCGTGATAGACATAAAGAATGTTGCGCAGGCGAACCTTGGCATCCGCAAAATTGCTGTAGGATTCGCTCAGATAATAGTTACCCATGGCATAATACGCATATCTGTTGTCGCTGGTCTTATTGAGGTCCGCGAGAGACCAGATACCCACAGCTGAGAGAATTAACATCATGCCCAGCATCAGGACGCTGAAAACAGTAATTTTTGTTTTGACATTCATATCATTGATTGAAAAACTCTTTTTCATGGCAAACTCCTCTTTCTATGATTGTTCTTCCTCTTGTATATCTTCAAGTACCTCTAAATCCTCTTGTTTTATCAGCTTCTCAGGGTCTAACAGCAGTTTCACCGAATCCCCCATCCGGGCCAGTCCATAAACATATTTATGCTGGTCGTTTTCCTTTCGTCCAAAGGATGGCGGCGGCACGATGTCCTCCTCCGTGATGGTGACCACTTCCGCTATCTTTTCCACAATCAGGCCGATAACCATGGATTTGACATTAATGACGATAATACAGGTTCTGTCCGTGTACTCTAAAGGTGACATTTTAAACCTTACCCTGACATCGATCACAGGAATGATTTTGCCGCGAAGGTTAATGAGACCTTTGATATAATCATCCACCTCGGGCACGGCGGTAATAGGCTGCATCATGATAATCTCATTGATGTAGCTGATACTGATACCAAAGAACTCTTTTCCCGTCTGGAAGGTCATAAACTGTCCTTTTTGAGTATCCTCTTCCAACAGTTCTTCTTTGATTTCTTCTGCCATCTACTGACTCCTTTCCTTATTTTCCATCAAGCCGGAAATATCCAGTATCAGGGCAATGCTTCCGTCGCCGAGCTGTGTACAGCCGGACAATCCGCGCACCTTCTTGATATAAGGAGGTATCGGTTTTACCACAATCTCCTGCTCCCGCAACAGCCTGTCGATCAGGACGCATACCTGACTGCCCTCGTACTCCAGCACGACGACAATACCGTTGCTCACAGTGGACGTTGCACCTTCTAAATCATATTTATCCTTCAACCGGATGAAAGGATAACATTCGCCCCGCAGGACGATATACTCCTCTCCGCTTGGTTCCTGTACAATGGCATCCTCACTGACTCTCACAAATTCCTTGACAGATGCCGTCTCCATCACAAAAGAGGAGTTTCCTACCTGCACCACGATGCCGTTGATAATTGCCAGCGTCAGCGGTATCACAAGCGTCATCTCTGAGCCCTGACCCTCTGTGCTGTCAATATCCAGCCTGCCGCCGATACTCTGAATGTTCTTTACAACCACATCCATACCGACGCCGCGCCCTGAGTACTCCGTGACAACTTCCTTGGTAGAAAATCCCGGCAAGGTGATAAATCTGTATATCTCCTTGTCAGTAAAATCAGTAATTGCCTTATCTCCAATCAAGCCGTTGGCAAGCGCTTTGTTATAAAGCTTCTCTTTGTTGAGTCCCTTGCCGTCGTCCCTCACACTGATGTAAACCTTGCCGCCCTCATTCTTGGCCTCCAGCGTAATCTTACCTCTTTCCGGCTTGCCAAGCTTGGTGCGGTCCAGCACATCCTCCTCGATACCGTGATCCACGGAATTTCTCACAAGATGCATCAAAGGATCGGAAATATGTTCGATAATATTCTTGTCAACCTCGGTGTTCTCGCCGATGACTTCAAGCTCGATATCCTTACCCAGTTTTTTCGAGACGTCGAACACGATTCTCTTCATCTTCTGGAATACGCTCGTCAAAGGCATCATACGCAGGGACATGATAATCTCCTGCAGCTCCGTGGTAATCTTGGAGAGTTGAGCCGCCGCCTTCTGGAAGTTTGCAAGCTCCAATCCCGGCACATTGAGGTCGGGATTCTGCAATACCACTGCCTCGGCTATGACAATCTCGCCAATCAGATCCATCAGCGCATCCATCTTCTCCACGTTTACGCTGATGATGCTCTGCTGTTTGGGCTGATTCTTTGCCAGAGTCTTTCCCTTTCCGGTCTCCTTGGACTTTACCACATAATCGCCGGGCATGGGAGCAGCTTTTGGCGCTTCCTGTTTCTCAGCTCCGGCCTCTCCCTCCAGATTGATTACAATGGGAGCGGCTTCCACATGCCCCAGCTCCACCAGGCCTTTGCCGTATTGCTCCGCGTTGATCTCCTCGATATCGATGGTCTCCGCCTCCGAGCTGTCGATGAGCGTCCGTATCTCATCGGCGGTGATTTTAGTCTGCAGAAGCATGTAGAAACCTTCTGCAAGAATCACATCCGCGCTGGCCTCATTGGAGATAATATCCTCCGGCGTATACAGCAAATCCTCCGCCACTTCCTTCAGAGCATAGGTAGCGGAATATGCGCGGAGATTGCTCATCTGCGTATCGTTTCTGTAATGGATAACGACCCGATAGAACTTGCTCTCCTCGCTGGCCACCGGAGCGATATAGAACTGGCTGGGCTCCTCGTGCTTTTGCTGCTTGGGAAGCCTGATTCCCTGATCCTTGATCTCTCCCTTCAAACGGTTCAGGAACTCATCCAGATCCGCCAGAAGCTCGGTCTCGTTTCCGTCCGCCTTCTCGCCGTCCTTGATCTTTGCCAGCTCACCCGAGATGAAATCCGACACGGCCAGCACCTTATCCACCAGCTCTAAATGAGGTACATTATCCGGCCTGGATTCTCTCAGATAATAGAACACATCCTCCAGTCTGTGGGCAACCTTGGTGATATTTTCATACATCATGATGCCCGAAGAACCTTTGATTGTATGCATGACGCGGAAGATTTCATTGATGTCAGAATCGTCAAAGCATTCTGCATCCTGTTTGTCTAAGAGGATGCCTTCAAGTTTTTCCAAGAGCTGACTGCTCTCGTATAAAAACATATCAAGCATCCCGTCTGTGTTAAATTCCTCTGCCATACTTCCTCCATTCCTCAGTATTTTGCTGTCTGTCTGACCGCTAAATCAAGCCCAGCTTTTTCAATACCATCTCAAATTTTTCCACATCCACGGGTTTACCCGAGTAAGCCTCGCAGCCCAGCTCAAACGCCATTTTTACATTGCGTTCTTCGTTCAGCGCCGATGTCATTATGACCTTGACTCGCTGTTCTTTGGAAATCTTGCGCTGTGCCTCGATATCCCGGATCGCTTTGAGCACCTGATAGCCATCCAAAACCGGCATCATCACATCCAGACAGATTAAGTCATACGGCTCTCCGTCCTCCAGCGCCATCATAAAAGCATCCACCGCTTCCTCGCCGTCTACCGTCACATCACATTCCCCGTAACGCGACAGATAGTTGTCCATGAACTTACGGCTGGCAAAATCATCCTCTGCCAATAATATCTTCATATCGGCTGTGCCCCCTTTCTGTTATTTATGCTTTTAACAGGCCGTATACCTTGCCTGCTATTGCCGTTAATGCCAACTGATGCTGAACCGCACCGTTGTCAAATGCAACCTTGGGCATTCCATAGACAACACAGGTCGCCTCATTCTGCCCGATGGTCTGTGCTCCTGCCTTGCGCATCTCCAAAAGTCCCTTGGCGCCGTCTGCGCCCATCCCTGTCAGGATGACGCCGATGGCCTTGTTTCCCGCCGCCTTTGCCACAGAATCAAACAATACATCCACCGAGGGACAATGTCCGCTCACCTTCTCCACACCGGCACACTCCACCTGGTAACTGTCTCCAACTTTGACCACCCGCATCTGCCGGTCTCCGGGGGCAATCAGTATCTGACCCGGCAGAACCTTGTCGCCGGTCTGCGCTTCCTTGGCCGCCACTGCGCACTGATTGTTGAGTCGATCCGCATACATCTTGGTGAACCCAGGCGGCATGTGCTGCACGATAACCACTCCCGGAATATCTCTCTTAAACTGTTTCACCACTTCAAAGATTGCCTCGGTTCCCCCGGTGGAAGCCCCAATGGCAATAATCCGGCCATCCTGCTTTCCTATGCTGCCGGCCATGGAATTCACCTCGACACGCTTCAGGTTGCCGAGCTTTGCCGTGGACGCAATCTTCACCTTCGTCACCAGCTCCTGCTTCATAAAATTACCGAGCTGTACTTTGTCCATATTGGAAGGTTTGTTCACAAAATCGACTGCTCCTGCCTCCAGTGCATCGAACACCGCCGCGTTCAGCGAGCTGATCATCACCACCGGAATAGGATACTGCGGCATCAGCTTTCTCAAGAATTCAATGCCGCTCATTCTAGGCATCTCCACATCCAAGGTCATCACATCCGGCTTATACTTGATGATTGCATCCCGCGCCTGATAGGGATCCGAAGCCTGCGCCACGACCTCGATATTGGGGTCGGATTCCAGGCTCTGCACCAGCATGTTGCGAAACATAAGGGAATCATCTACAACAAGCACTCTGATTGGCCTCATATTTATCTCACCTGCTTTCTATAGATTGATGGCTGTATATACTCAAAATGAATCCGGTTCCGATTGAGCCCTTCCGTTGTCCCTATGAACAGATATCCGCCCGGTTCCATAAAATCATAGACCTTCTGCAACAGATTATACTTAGTATCATCCTCAAAGTAAATCATAACATTTCGCAGAAAGACCACATGGAATTTCCTGCGGAAGGGAAAGGCGTTCATCAGATTGAACTGCCTGTAGATGACCTGATTTCTCAGCTCCTCTGTGGCCTGATACTGTTCCGCGCTGATGGCCTTAAAATAATGCTGCTTCCACTTCGCGGGCAACGGCTCGATCTGTTCCTTCAAATAGACTCCCTTGGACGCATGCTCCAGCACTCTGGTTGAAATATCCGTGGCCAGAATTTTGGTGTCCCAGGACTTGTGCTCCAATCCGAAATAATCCATGAGCAGCATCGCAAGGGTATAGGGCTCCTCTCCTGTGGAGGACGCCGCAGACCATATCCGCAGATCCTTCTTTGCAGCCTCCGATACTTTCAGCTGGGGCAGTACCACCTGCCTCATAAAATCAAAATGCTCGCTCTCACGCATAAAGTAAGTATGATTTGTCGTCAGCACATTGACGAGGTTTCTCGCCTCCTCCCCTCCGGGATTCTCCTCCACCTTCGCCATGTATTCGCTGTAACCGGAATATCCGTTCCTCACCAGGTAATTTTCCAGTCTCCCCACGACCAGGGTTTTCTTTTGACCCAATTCAATTCCGTAATTCTTCTTTACATATTGGACAATACGATTAAATTCACTATCCGTTATCATATCGTGCCTCCTGTAGCTGTCTTAAATTCTGTCCTTTTTTATTTGTTTTTGTATTTTATGAAATACCTCCACCACATCCGGATCATAGACAGTTCCGCTTCTTTCGTCCATCACCTGTGTAATTGCCTCCGCAGAGAGCGCCTCTTCTGTGTCCGCCCCCGCGCACATCCGGTCAAAATCCCGGATCAGCGCAGTGATCCGTGCCTCCAGAGGGATTGCTCTGCCTTCTGTCGCCGGATATCCCGTTCCGTCCCAGTGCGCATACTGATACTCCACGATATTAATGGCCATAGTCAGCAGACCGCCATTTTGATGTCCGGTGCCTATTTCCTTCAATATCTGTGTGCCTTCCCGGGAGCACTGTTCCATATACGGCTCAGCCCGTTCATCCGATTTCTCATCCGGTGAACCGGAATGACCGGGAATGGTCAGGATGCCGATTTCATAAAGTTTGGCCGCCGTCTCTATTCCCTCTATAAACTCGTCGGTGATTGCATCTGCGTACTCCGGCAGAAACTGAAGCGCCTGCGCCAACACCCTGCAGTTGTATCCCACATTCGTCAGATGTCTCTGCATCCCGGCATCCCGCCTCTCCAGAATTCCCGCCAGAGCGCGCAGGACATTGACCTGTCCCTGCTCCAGTTCTTTTTTCTGCTCTTCCACCAGCGTGTGCATCATCCGATTGTAATCCGCCATCTTCTGCTGCATCTGATAATTGCTCAGCTGATTGCGCACCCGCATGATAACTTCCACCGTCTCAAACGGCTTCGGTATGTAGTCCACAGCGCCAGCCTTGAACGCCCGCTCCTTTTCCTCGCCGCTGTCCAATACCGAGATAAAGACAAACGGGATATCCCTGGTCTTCGCATTGCTTTTAATCATCTTACAGAATTCCAATCCGTCAATCTCAGGCATGGATAAATCTGACAATATCAACGAAGGCTTCGTATTCCTGATCAGGCCCAGTGCATCCTGCACATTCAGCGCGCACAGAGTCTCGTATCCCTCCTGCGAGAGTATGTTATCCAGGATTTCCACATTCATGTCAAGATCATCCACAATCAGGATTTTAGGTTTTTCTTTATTTGTACTTTCCTTATTTGTACCTTCATTATTTACATACTCTTTCTGCATACGATGTCCCCATCCCACCTTTTTCTTCTCACAGTTCTCCGATTCGTTCCGAGATTGCTGCCTTCAGATTTTCATACATGGCCATGCTCTTGTCATAATTGCACTTTCTGATTGCCATCTCCATGCGCAGCACCAGTTTCTTGATATCATCATCGCTCTTTTCAACCAGCGCTTTGACCGTGGAAGCCAGCATTTCCGCCTTATCCCACGCCCCCATCTCGATGGACAGCACCAGCTTATCCATGCGTTTCTTTAATTCCGCCCGGTTCTCCGGCTCCCCAAACTGCAGAAGTCCGGTCTCTTCCTCTGTATTCTCTTTATTTGTATACTCAGACCAGTCTACATATACCTCATTTTGTTTTTCATCCGCCTGTTGATTGGTTCGAAGCTTCACAGAAAAGGAAAAAGTACTGCCCTTTCCCTTCTCGCTCTCCAGATGGATGTCCCCGTGCATCAACTCCACCAGCTGCTTGGTTATCGCAAGTCCCAGCCCTGTTCCCCCGAAACGCCTCGTGATGGACGCATCCACCTGACTGAAGCTCTGGAACAGCTTATCCTGCTCCTGGGGCGAGATGCCGATGCCGCTGTCCTTCACCATGAAAAACAGCTCCACCTCATCGCCTGTCTGCATAGTCTTGCCCGCCACAACGCTGACAGAGCCCGCCATGGTAAATTTCACTGCGTTGGAGAGAAGATTGTTCAGAACCTGAACCAGCCTGAGCTCGTCTCCTATCAGAAACTGCGGAATTTTCTTATCCACATCCACGCTCAGGCGCAGCTCTTTCTTGTGAATCTCCGCACTGTGGGTGGCAATCACCCGATCCATCATCTGATAAAAATCAAATTCCTTTTCCTCAATGGTAAATTTTCCCGTCTCCAGCTTGGAGAAATCCAGAATATTATTGATGATTGCCAACATATTTTCGCAGCAGTACAAAACAATATCCAGAGTTCTGCGCTGCTCCGCATCCTGCACTTCGTTCAGAAGCGTAGAGACGTGACCCTTGATGCCGTTCACCGGCGTCCGAAGCTCATGGGTGACATTAGCGGTAAACTCGTTTCTTCTCCTGAGATTTTCCTGTCCTTCCTCCTTGAGCTCGCGCATCCGCAGCTTCATGTCCCGAAGCACTGTAACATCCTCCGCAAGCAGTACACAAACATCCGCCTGAGCGGTGGGCAGAACACGGGCATTTACCGGGAAACAGGAACTGTTCTTCCGATACATGGCAAGCTCCCCACGGCCCTCGATCCTGCTCCTGTCAAAAGTCGGGGCATGCTCTCCTGCCTTGGGAAAATCCTGTCGGAAAATCTGCGTCATGTTGCATTCTGTCAATTCGTCCCTCTTGTATTCCAGCTTCTCGACAGCCGTCTGATTGCCAAAGAGGATATCCCCCTTCTCGTCAAAGACGAGAACCAGCTCCGAAAGCCCATCTACAATTTGGGAATTTAACCATTCAAGCTCCATAACTCCCTCCTGCACCTACATATACAATTTTATTATTTATTTCCCCATTTTTCAAGCTTTTTTTGAAATAACAGACTATTTGGAATATTTACCCTGATTTCGAAAACTCCTCTGTTGTTTTTGCTCCGCATATATGCTATAATTTCAGCAAATAAGCACATAAATAATACACAACAAAACAACAAAGGAGATTTCCGATATGTCTATTATTTTAGCTGGTGGTCTGTTAATTGTTATCATCGCCGTTATCGTCGCGGTAGTCGCCTCCGTCGTCTCCGCCGTTGCGGCCGACCAGGATATAGAGAGCTAGATTCTCTGCTCTCTTCAGGCAAAGGGATTTTCCGTGGGATACATCATGCCCTTGGGCTGGTTGAAATTCAGGTCTTCCACGGGAACGCCCACATATTTAAATATCTCATACAGGGCCTTGCCGTAATGGCCGAAAGCCACCGCGCCGTGATGAGGGAAATTCTTCTCAATCAGCACATGGCGGTAAAACCGTCCCATCTCCGGGATTGCAAACACGCCGATGCTTCCGAAGGACTCTGTCGCCACGGGAAGCACCTCTCCCTGTGCGATATAGGCGCGCAGTTTGTTATCCGCGGTGGACTGCAGACGATAGAAGGTGATATCGCCCGGAGCGATATCGCCCTCCAGGGTGCCCTGTGTCACTTCTTCCGGCAGAGTTCTCGCCATAATCATCTGATACTTCATATTGCAGAAGGAAAGCTTCTTAGAACAGGTATTTCCGCAGTGAAAGCCCATGAAGGTATCCTTATGCGTATAATCAAAGTTTCCTTTGATGGATTCCTCATACATATCGTCGGGCACGGAATTGTTGATATCCAGAAGCGTCACCGCATCCTGGCTCACACATGCACCGATAAACTCGCTGAGGCAACCGTAGATGTCCACCTCGCAGGATACCGGGATTCCCATACCGGTGAGGCGGCTGTTTACATAGCAGGGCACGAATCCGAACTGTGTCTGGAAAGCGGGCCAGCACTTACCTGCGATGGCCACATACTTGCGATAGCCTTTGTGCGCCTCCACCCAGTCCAGAAGAGTCAGCTCATACTGCGCCAGCTTCGGCAGAACCTGAGGCTTCAGATTGCCTGCGCCCAGCTCTTCCTCCATCTCTTTTACTTTCGCGGGAATTCTCTCATCTCCCTCATGCTTGTTAAATGCCTCAAACAAATCCAGCTCCGAGTTTTCCTCGATCTCCACACCCAGATTATAAAGCTGCTTGATAGGCGCGTTGCAGGCCAGGAAATTCAAAGGTCTGGGGCCGAAGGAAATAATCTTTAAATCAGAAAGCCCGATGATTGCTCTGGCGATGGGCATGAATTCATGGAGCATGTCTGCGCACTCGGCAGCGGTGCCCACGGGGTACTCAGGGATATATGCCTTCACATTGCGAAGCTTTAAATTGTAGCTGGCATTAAGCATACCGCAGTAAGCGTCGCCCCTGCCACCCACGAGATCACTGCGGCTCTCCTCTGCCGCTGCCACAAACATCACAGGCCCGTCAAAGTGCTTCGCAAGCAGCGTCTCCGAAATCTCAGGGCCGAAATTGCCCAGATACACGCACAGGGCATTGCAGCCCGCATTGCGGATGTCCTCCAGCGCCTGCACCATATGGATCTCACTCTCCACAATACACACGGGACATTCGTAGATTTCCTCGCTGCCATACTTTTCCGTGTAAGCCGCCGTCAGCGCTTTCCGGCGGTTCACGGAAAGGCTCTCGGGGAAACAGTCGCGGCTCACGGCCACGATGCCGACCTTCACCTGAGGTAAATTGTTCATAATACATTCCTCCTGTTATTTATTTTTTAATTATGATTTTTAACTTTGCTTTTCATGCTGCTGCATTGGCTTCACGGCCATGAATCACAATATTTCATATATCTTTTTGCATGCGGGATAGATTTCTTTGAATTTCTGATAACATATGTTATATTTTTCTACCAGCGCAGGCTCCGGCTCTATGGTCTCCGCCACCTTTACCACAGCGCGGGCTGCCGCCTCCACAGAAGGGTATTCTCCGCAGGCCACCGCCGCCAGCATGGCGCCTCCCAGCGCGGGTCCCTCCTCGTTCTCCAGCACATCCACCTTTAAATTCAGAATATTGGCTATCATTTTCTTCCAGAGAGGACTCTTGGCCCCGCCCCCGCAGATTTTGGTGCGCTCGGGACAAATGCCCAGAGACCTTGCAACCTCCAGAGAATCCCGCAGCGCAAAGGCGACACCCTCCAGCACAGCCTGGGTCATATCGGCTCTTCCGGTATCCATTGTCATACCGATAAAGACACTCCTTGCCTTCGGGTCATTGTGCGGTGAACGCTCTCCCATGAGATAGGGCAGAAAATATACTTTATTCTCCCCCAGCCGTTGCGCCGTGATGTCACACTGCTCGACATCGTATTCGCCGGTCCGCAGTATCTCCTCCATCCACCACTTGTTACAGGAGGCGGCGCTGAGCATACAGCCCATGAGATGATAACTGCCGTCCGCATGGGCAAAAGAATGCAGAGCATTGTATCTGTCCACACCAAACTCCTTCGAGGAGATAAAAATCGTTCCGCTGGTACCCAGAGAGATATTGCAGCTTCCGTCTCCCACAGTGCCTGTCCCCACGGCAGCCGCCGCATTGTCCCCAGCTCCCGCCGCAACCACACAGTCCGCAGACAGCCCAAGCTCCCGGGCCACCTCGGGGAGCACCGTTCCCACTTTCTCATAGCTCTCATAGCAGCGGGGAAGCCAGCTCTCTTCTACGCCGCAAATCTCACACATCTCCTTGGACCAGCAGCGGTTCTTCACATCAAACAGCAACATGCCCGAAGCATCCGACACATCCGTGCAGTGGACGCCGGTAAGTCTGTAGGCGAGATAATCCTTCGGCAGCATGATCTTCGCAATCCTCGCAAAATGCTCCGGCTCTCTGTTTTTCACCCAGAGAATTTTAGGGGCCGTAAACCCGGCAAAGGCAATATTTGCCGTGCAGGAAGACAGCTTCTCCCTGCCGACCGTCTCATTCAGATACTCACACTCCGCAGCGCTTCTCCCGTCATTCCAGAGAATAGCAGGGCGGATCACCTCATCCTTTGCATCCAGCATCACCAGTCCATGCATCTGCCCGCCAAAGCTGATGCCCGCCACCTGCGAGCCGTCCGCGTCCTGCAGCAACTCCCGGATTCCGTCTTTTGTCTGCTCCCACCAGTCGTAAGGATTCTGCTCCGACCAGCCGGGCTCCGGAAATTCCAAAGGATATGTCCGCGACACAATCTTCTGAATCCCCCCTTGGGAATCCATGAGCAGAAGTTTCACTGCTGAAGTCCCCAAATCCACACCAATATACAACATGTCTCTCCTTCCTCTCCGCCGCCGACGCGGCTGATGATTCTACGATTATTATTGCTTTTCTTTCAGGGGCCGCCATCTCAGCGCAGTTCTAAGCCTTTTCAGCTCTCTGCGCAATTCCCCGCAGTCGCAGGCTGTCTCCCCGGCAAAAAATGCCTGATAGAGTGCCTGTTCCTGTTCCTCCGCAATCTCCAGACTATAATGCGCCCTTATCCAGTCAAGCTGTTCCCTCAGAGTGCGAAGCACCCGGTAATTTTTGCTCTTCCCTGCCAGATACCGCTGTATCCGCTGGTATTCCAACTGAACCTGTTCTCTCTCCGGCAGCGCCCTTTCTCTTCTCCAGCGTAAAATTCTGCGCGCCAGGAAAATAACAGCAAAAAGTATGACTATAACCAGCAGCACCACGCTGGCACCGCCCAGAGCTGTCTCCAGATAAGTCCCCAGATTGTTCTCTCCGATATCCAGATCCGAGTCATCGCCGTCCGCATTCAGGAAAGCATCCCAGAATGAGGTAGTATTCTCCTCCGCGGAAGATGGCGTGGGATCTACCACAATCCAGCCTTTATTCTCCACATAAATCTCCACCCATGCATGGGCATAGGCATCGGGAATCTCCATCTCCACCAGAGCCGTCTTTCCAAGAGGCGCATAGCCGTCATAATAATCCTCATATGCCTCGCCTTCCACCAATATGCCGTTCTCCACCACGTCCGCGTAAGAGAATGCATAGCCCTCCGCATACCGCGCAGGAACCCCCATATTGCGGAACAGCATGGTAGCCGCAGAGGCAAAATGGGAACAGTACCCTCTTCTGCTCTCCAACAAAAAATGTGTAATGTAATCAGGACTTCCATAATACCAGCCAGGGCGCAGGGTGTAGGAATAATTTTCCTGGAAATAATCCGTAATCTGAGCCGCAATCTCCTCGGCCGTCCCCTCAAATTCCGCTGTATTACACACCCTCTGTACAGCCTTCCTGCAACTGGCCGGCACGGACAGATAGGCCTCATCCACCGCATCCGCAGTCAGATCTCTCGCACAGGAATCATACACCCAACCCACCGCAGGATAATAATAATACTGATAGGCAGACGACTCTACTGCATCCTTTGTCCACACAGCATCGTAACTGGCATAACCGGTATAATACGGACGGTACTCGTACAGTTTCGAGGCTCCCACCCGCTCTACCGACATAACACCCCTGCCCTGTCGGTCGGGATTTGCCGCATAAGTCTGCCGGCGGCTCTCCACCGTGTCCTTCATCCGGCCGTCATCCGCTCCCTCGTCGTCTGCTCTCGTCCAGATCATGCCCTGATAATCCCGGCCGGTAAAAGCCTTCAGATACACTGGGGCAAAGCTGTAGGGCGTATAGCGCACAATTAGATCCGTCTCATAGCTCGGCATGACTGCAGCGCCCCGGCTGAGCCTTCCTCCGCTGATACCGGCGCCCGTGCTGCCCTGCCCAAACAGAGACATCAGACCAAACTGTACCAGATTACTCACCCTGGCTTCTGACGCCTCCCGCGCCGCACTGGCCGACACCATACTGTTATATGCTGTCTCCGGCAATAAAAATGTCACAGACCGCACCAGTAAAACTCCCACCAGCGCCGCAAGCGGTAGTGTGTATCGTATCTGTCTCGACAAATACTCCCGGGCTCTGCCCCCCTGCAGCACGGCCACAGCCACATATCCGACAAACAAAAAGAGCAGATAAATCAGTGACGGTGACAACTCAAAATAAAGAGGAATGATATAAGGCGTAAATGTCACCAGAAGTATCTTGAACAGGCTGCATTTGTTCTGCAGCTGAATATTGAGCAGAATCACTCCCACCATGCTCAAAAACAAAGCAAACACCGTGACAGTAGTATATTGCTCCTCAATCCGCAGAACGTATTCCGTACTGTTTACAAGATTCAGCTTCTGCCTGGCCACTGTGTTAATCCGGTTCAAAATAGCGTAATAACCACTGTTGATGACCCAGTAATTCGTGGCCGCTATATAGAGGTACATACCGAAGAGAACAATACTTGCCAGATTGGTCAGCCATCTTCTGCGCGTCTCATAAACCGCGCTCAGAATCAGTGCAAGCCCGAACACGCCCAGCATGCACAGACCTTTATTATACTCTATCTCATAGGCGGACAAAAAACCTCCCAGAGCGCCGTAGACCAACAGAAAAATCAACAGGGCTTTCGCCGGCACCGCCCAAAAATCATATTTAGTTTTCTGCTCCTGTACGAGAGTCAGCTCCGAGTGATGCTCCTGCTTTTTTCTACCGAATATATGCACCCTTGTATGCTCCTGTCTGAATCAGTATATAAGCGGCGCCCGGATGTTCCACAGCCATCTGCTCCTGTGCGCGGCCCACCGGATGAAAACCTCTGTCGCTTAAGATTTCTACCAGCGTATTCTCCAATTCTCCCTGTTCGATCATAAAACGGCTCTGCAACGTGTCCCCACGCCCCGGCCAGTAAAGCTGGACGGGATAATCGCCGTCCAGCAGCAATCTGCACACTCCGTACATTGCCTCCACAAGATCATCGTTCAGTTTCCTGTCCTCTCCCAGAGGCAGCAACACATGGATGATTTCATGCCCTGTAGCCAGGCGCTCCCGCACCATCATCTTCCCCTGTTTGGCAGACAGCTTCCAGTGGATACTCTTCAGCGCATCCCCCGGAATATACTCTCTGATCTCATATTCGGGATTATAATCCGTCCCCCGCCTCCTGCTCTCATTCTCGTCGGGAAAGCCCTCCACGCAGTCACTTGGTTTCTCTGGAGCCTCAGCATCAGAGAAACCCGGCCAGACGACCACGCCTGCGTTAGTTTTTTCACTATCTAACAAATAAAAAATATGGAACAGGTCATAGACCCGAAATTCCTCAATGCATACCTCCACGCGCCCCGCATACTGACTGCTCAAAAGACCGTCATGCCCGCTGCCGCTTATGGGGGCAGTCCAAAAATGCGCCGTCTCCCTCTCTGAATATCCGGTAAATACATTACTTCTGCTGTATGTGACGTCTGCGGAAAATCCGGCAAATCTCCCCGGATTGCTCACCTTCAGGCTAAAGGAAAAGGGCGTTCCTCTTCCCACTCTGTCCGGAGGCAGTACCGCCTCCGCCCGAATCATATTTCTGCCACGCCATAAAAGCAGAGCCGAGACCAGTACACTGCCCATCATGAGAATCAATGCCAAAAAGAGCGTATAGCTGCGAAAAAAGCTCCACAGCCATAACACCACACCCAGCAGGATTACAAACCGCAGGACTCCCTTTATATTCAGTCTCAGCTTTTTCTCCATCAGACTGCCTGTATCCTTTCCGTAATCTCCAGAATCACATCCGACACATCCATGCCCTCCGCCCGGGCTCTGGCGTTCAGGTGAATGCGATGTCTCCAGACATCCTCTATCACAGCCAGCACATCCTCGGGAATCACATACTCTCCTCCCCGCATCAGCGCCATGGCTCTGGCCATCTTGAGCAGCGCAATGCTTCCCCGGGGACTGACTCCCAGCGCAATGCGGGAATCCTTTCTTGTGGCCTCCGTGAGATTGATCAGATATTCATAGATATTGGCCTCCACATGGAGCTCGTCCGCCTGTCTGCGCAGCTCCATCAGCCGCTCCACCGTGATGACACTCTGCACCATATCCAAATCCCTGCCGGCGCTGCCCTTCAGAATATCTACCGCCGCCTCATGGGAGGGATATCCCATATTCAGGCAAATCAGAAATCGATCCAGCTGGGATTCTGGAAGCAATTGTGTACCCGAGGAACCGAAAGGATTCTCAGTGGCGATAACTGTAAAAGGTCTGGGCAGCGCGTGCGCCACACCGTCCACCGTCACTCTGGACTCCTCCATCACCTCCAGCAGCGCGGACTGCGTCTTGGAGGAAGTTCGGTTCAGCTCATCCGCCAAAAACAGATTACAGAACACAGCGCCCTCCCTGTATTCAAACTCGCCGGTTCCGCTGTTATACATGGTAAATCCCACGATATCGCTGGGCAGCACATCCGGCGTAAACTGCATTCTCTTATAAGTGAGCTCCATGGATTTGCCCAGAGCCATAGCCAGCGTGGTCTTGCCCACCCCCGGAATATCCTCCAGAAGCACATGCCCTCCGGCCAATACGGCCGCCAGAACCTTGCGTATGACTCTGTCCTTACCTTTTACCACCTTGTTGACTTCCGTGACGATTTGTTCCAGTTCCGTATTCATCCGTCCGTTCCCTTTCGCCTGCTATATTGCCTTCACTTTCGAAATTGCTTTTTAATTGATTATATACTATTTTGCCCCCAAACACAACCACAGTCTGAGACCGCCGCGGAATCACTTCCGCGGCGGTCTCAGCTATAGTTCACATATCAGATTGCATTTAAATACTGTAGTCCAATGCCCCATTCCTCTGTTTATGGTTATTTACCAAATCCCCAATGGTGACACCGTCTACCACGTTATTGATAGCCCTCTCGAGCTCCTTCCAGACAGCCAGGGTCTCACATGTATCACATCTCTCACAGACTTCCGCCCCCTCCTCCAGGCAGGACACCGGAGCCAGGCTCCCTTCCGTCGCCCGAAGCACCATGCCCACCGTATAATCCTCCGGCGCACCGGCCAGACGGTATCCGCCCTGCGCACCGCGGACGCTCTTCACATAACCCGCACGGCTCAGAGCCGCAATAATCTGTTCAAGATATTTTTCAGAAATGCCCTGACTGGCGGCAATATCCTTTACCTTGATACATGTATCCGTATCCCGCAGTGCCAAATCCAACATGACCCGCACCGCATATCTGCCTCTGGTTGAGATTTTCATAGCTATTCTCCATTACTTAACTGAATACTGAATTTAAATACTTAATTATTGAACGGAACCACACCACCGTTATAAGTGTCATAAATATACTGCTGTACTTCATCGGACTTCAGCGCAGACACAAGTGCCTGAATCTTTGCGCTGTTCTCATTGCCTTCTTTCACGGCAACAACATTCACATAGGTGACTGTCGCCTCGGAATCGTCGCCCTCATGTACCAGTGAATCGCCCGCCACGGAATAGCCTGCCTCCATAGCGTAGTTACCGTTCATGATTGCGAAAGACACATCGGGCAGAGTTCTGGGAATCTGTGCCGCCTCAAGCTCCACCAATACGATATTATAAGGATTATCGATGATATCCACTGCGGTGGCAGTCAGGCCTACGCCCTCCTTCAGCGTGATATAGCCATTCTCCTGAAGCAGGAGCAATGCTCTGGCCTCATTGGTAGTGTCATTTGGAACTGCAATAGTGGCCCCTTCAATGTTCGCCAGGTCAGATTCCTTCCCCGGATAGAGACCGAAGGGTTCATAATGAATACTGCCGGCATTTACCAGATGAGTGCCCTGCTTCTCATTGAACTCCTCCAGATAAGGAATATGCTGGAAATAATTGGCATCAAAATCACCTGCTTCCACCACATTGTTGGGCTGGACGTAATCGTTGAATACCTGTATCTCCAGCGTGTAGCCCTGCTTCTCCAGAATAGGTTTCGCCTGCTCCAGAAGCTCAGCGTGAGGTACGGCGCTCGCCGCAACCTTGATGGTCTTGTCGTCCTTGTTTCCGCAGCCGGACAGCACGCTCACACCGAGCGCAGCCACTGCAATCAGTGCCAGCCATTTGTTTTTCCTGTTCTTTTTCATAATAGTATCCTCCTCATTATATAGAAATTTATGCAAGACAGTCAGTTTGCCCTTCTGTCCAGCTTTCTGGCAAGTTTTGTGCCCACCCACTGCATAATCTGCACCAGCAGGATGAGCAGCAGTACCGTCACCAGCATAATGTCTGTCTCATAACGGTAATAACCGTAAGTAATGGCCGTGTCTCCCAGACCGCCGCCGCCCACGGCACCGGCCATGGCGGAATACCCCAGCACCGTGCCCAGCGCAATCGTGGCTCCTGTGATGAGGGATATGCGGGCCTCCCCGATCATAACCTTGGTGATGATGGTCCAGAGATTGGCTCCCATACTCTGAGCCGCCTCAATCACTCCCTTTTCCACCTCCAGCAGAGAAGATTCCACCATACGGGCGATAAAGGGCGCCGCCGCCAGCGTCAGCGGAACGACCGTGGCTGTGGGACCATAACTCTTGCCCACGATAGCTCTGGTCAAAGGGATCACCAGAATCAATAAAATCAAAAACGGTATACTTCTCACAACATTCGCAAGAATATCCAATACTTTATAAATCACTCTGTTGGGGCGCAGACCATCCTTTGCCGTGACCACAAGAGCCACTCCCATGGGCAGCCCCAGCACATAACCCAGAAATGTAGAGGCCAGAGTCATATACAGTGTGGTGAGGATATCCTCTCCCAGCATCTTCAGGATCGCCGGTTCAAAAATCATCAGCTCAGACATAGGACTCCACCTCCTCCACCACAAGCTTTCTCTCCCGCAGATATTGTATCATATGTTCCGCTACAGCCTCATCCTCCGGAAGCTGCAGGATCATCTGCCCGTGGGCGATGCCGCCGATATCTTTCGTATCTGCCAGAAGAATATTCACAGGCGCTTTGCATTCCAGAACCATGTTGGCAATCACAGGTTCAAAAGACGAATTTTCGCTGAACACAATGCGGATGCAGCGCTTGCCTGCCATCTCCTCCACCCTGGCGTCTCCCATAAACACCAGCTCTTTGGCCGCTCTGGATTTGGGTCTGCGGAAGACCTCCTCCACCGTGCCATGCTCCGCCAGTTCTCCTGAGTCAATAATAGCCACATGGGAACAGATTTCCTGCACCACGCTCATCTCATGGGTGATGATGACGATGGTGATGCCGAATTCCCTGTTGATCTGCTGAAGCAGCGCCAGAATCGCTTTCGTGGTGGCAGGATCCAGTGCGCTGGTGGCCTCGTCGCAGAGCAGAATTTTGGGATTGTTTGCCAGAGCCCTGGCAATAGCCACCCGCTGCTTCTGTCCGCCGGAGAGCTGGGAGGGGTAACTTGTCTCCTTCTCCTCCAGTCCCACAATCTTCAAGAGTTCTCTTGCCCGCCTGACCGCGTCAGCACGCTTCTTCCCGACGATCTCCATTGGAAAACAGATGTTATCCAACACATTCCTCTGCATCAGCAGATTAAAATGTTGGAAAATCATGGCGATTTCCGTGCGCACCAGCCGAAGCTCCCGCTCCCGCAGGACTGACAGATCCTTGTCCTCTATTATCACCGTTCCGGCAGTGGGCCTCTCCAAAAAGTTCAGACAGCGCACCAGCGTGGACTTGCCGGCGCCGCTCATACCGATGATGCCGTAAATATCCCCTTTTTGAATATCCAGACTGATGCCCTTCAGCGCTTCCACCTGATTGCCCTTGCCGATGAAGGTTTTAGTCACATTCTGTATCCGAATCATCGGTTCCATCGCTCTCTTCCTTTCCGCAAGCCTACCGCTCTACCCGAAGATTTTAACACGCCTTGGACATTCCTGCAAGCACTATGAGCCGTTTTCCCCGGAGTCATTCCTCAGTAAACATAGGTGTGGACAGATATCTGTCGCCGGAGTCGGGTAAGAGGGCAACAATGGTCTTGCCTGCATTCTCGGGGCGTTTTGCCAGAACTGCTGCGGCATAGAGCGCAGCGCCGGAACTAATGCCCACCAGAATACCCTCTTTGCGGGCAATGGCGCGTCCTGTGGAAAAAGCTTCCTCGGTAGTCACAGCGATGATCTCGTCATAAACCTGTGTATTCAGGACAGAAGGCACAAAGCCCGCGCCGATTCCCTGCAGCTTATGGGGTCCGGGCTGTCCGCCGGCAAGCACGGGGGAGTCCGTAGGTTCCACGGCCACCACCTTAATCTTGGGATTCTTGGACTTTAAGTAAGTGCCCACGCCTGTGACTGTGCCGCCGGTTCCCACACCTGCCACAAAGATATCTACCTTACCATCGGTGTCCTCCCAGATTTCAGGGCCCGTGGACGCCGCATGCGCCGCGGGATTGGCTGGATTGTCAAACTGTCCCAGAATCACTCCGCCGGGAATAGATTTCTCCAATTCCTGCGCCTTTGCGATAGCGCCCTTCATTCCCTTGGCGCCCTCCGTCAGCACCAGCTCCGCGCCGTATGCCTTCAGCAGATTCCTGCGCTCCACACTCATAGTCTCGGGAAGTGTGAGAATCGCGCGATACCCCTTGGCGGCAGCCACACTGGCAAGACCGATGCCCGTATTGCCTGAAGTGGGCTCAATGATAACCGAACCCTCTTTGACAATCCCTTTCTTCTCCGCATCCTCAATCATAGCCAACGCTACTCTGTCCTTCACACTGCCTGCAGGATTCAGATATTCCAGCTTCGCCAGCAGAGTCACATTGTCAATACCCTCCGCCCGGCTGTAATTTTCCACCTTTAAAAGGGGCGTATGTCCAATCAATTCTGTAGCTTTCGTATAAATTCTACTCATATAGATGCCCTCCATTCCCTACTATTCCTGTAGGATTTTTATGAATTGTATCTTACTACACATCCCCTACCCTGTCAATACCAATTTTTAGAATTTATTAGAATTTAGTCAAAACTATAACTGTCCTGCCTAAAACATTTACTGCCGCTTTGACATTCCCCATAAAATCCCGTATACTGATTCTATAAATTTTCAATCGATTATTTTTTCGCACTTGCAGGTGCAGACAGGATGACTATGAGCCACGATTTTGGATATAATACCTCTAATTATCATGCAGATACAGACACCTATCAGGTTCCCTGTCCGGGGAATATAAGCCCTGCTCTATCCGGTGACGCCCCCCTCATCGTGGAGGTGCCCGGCTCCAAGAGCATTACCAACCGCGCGCTGCTTCTTGCCACGCTGGCAAAAGGCCCCTCCACTCTGAAGGGCGTGCTGTTTTCCGACGACTCCAGACATTTCTTAAAATGTGTGCAGGAATTGGGATTCGAGACTCTTGTGGATGAGGAGAAAAAGGTGATTACTGTTGTGGGAGAGGGCGGAACCGTCCCCCGAAAAGAAGCCTCGTTGTATGTAGGGAGCGCCGGAACCGCCGCACGTTTTCTCACGGCATATCTTGGCATTGCGGAGGGAGTCTACCACATGGACGCCTCTGAGCAGATGCGCCGCCGCCCCATGGCTCCGCTTCTGCAGTCCCTTGAGGATATGGGCTGTGAGATTCTCTATAAGGAGGACTCACGGAAAGGGTTCTTTCCATTTATATTAAGAGGGCATGGTTTCGGCAAAAACGCCATTACCGTGGACATCGGACACAGCAGCCAGTTTCTGAGCGCCCTTCTGATCTCCTCCTGCCTTGCTGAAAAAGATTTTACCATCAAGGTACAGGGGACTCACGGCATGGCCTACATCGACATGACCCGCAGGATGATGGAACAATTCGGCGTCCGCACCTCACAGACGGCTCCCGACACTTTCGTAACGGCTGCCGGCCAGCACTATCAGGCCATGGATTATCAAATTGAACCCGATGTATCGGCGGCCTGCTATTTCTACGCCTGCGCCCCCCTGCTCCACATTCCCGTACAGGTGGCTCATGTGCATTTTGATTCCCTGCAGGGTGATGTGGCCTTTTTGAAAATTTTAGAACAGATGGGATGTACTCTGGAAGACAGAGAATCGGGCATTCTCGTCCTGCCCCCTTGTGAGAAAGGTTTTCGGGGCGTCACCGTGGATATGTCCGCCTGCTCCGACCAGGCTATCACGTTGGCAGCCATTGCACCTTTTGCGGACAGCCCCACCACCATCACCGGCATCGGACATATCCGCTTTCAGGAGAGTGACCGCATCCATGCCATTGTCACGGAACTTCGGAAAATGGGCATCCGCTGCGAAGAGGATTCCGTGTCCGAGGGCAGCATTACCATCTACCCCGGCGTCCCTAAGCCCTGCGTGGTGGATACCTACGACGACCACCGCATGGCCATGGGATTTGCACTGACCGGCCTGCGCACTCCCGGCATCGCCATCCACAATCCCGGATGCTGCAAAAAAACCTTTGAAAATTATTTTCAGGTGCTGGAGAAAGCGCTGGCAGCCGTTTCCAAACCGGTCTGAAAAGTTCTATACATTTTATGCAAATTATGCTATACTAAGTTTCCTAAACAAATATCAGAGAGGTATAAAGGATATATATGAGCAAAAAGAAAGTTGTGGTTTCTCTGGGACATGAATCATTGGGTTACACCACTCTGGAACAATGGGATGCGGTAAAGGTCACTGCCAGAGCACTGGCCGATCTGGTGGAAGCCGATTATCAGCTTACCATCACACATTCCAACGGGCCTCAGGTGAGCATGATACATAAAGCGATGACTGAGCTGCGCCGTGTATATACGGATTACACTCCGGCTCCCATGTGCGTGTGCTCTGCCATGAGTCAGGGCTATGTGGGCTACGACATTCAGAACGCGCTGCGCGCGGAACTTCTGGGCAGAGGCATCTCTAAACCGGTCAGCACCCTTCTGACCCAGGTTACGGTGGATCCCTACGATGAGGCCTTTTACGAACCCACCAAGAAAATCGGCCGATACATGTCCAGGGAGGACGCTGATATCGAAATCAAAAAGGGAAATTATGTACAGGAGACGCCCGGCAAGGGATATCGGCGCGTGGTGGCCGCTCCCAAACCCATCGACATCGTTGAGATCGAGGCCATCCGCACACTCTCCGATGCGGATCAGGTGGTCATTGCCTGCGGAGGAGGCGGAATTCCCGTCATCGAGCAAAAGCACGCCTTAAAGGGCGCTTCCGCAGTTATCGAAAAAGACGCCATCGCCGGCAAGCTCGCCGCCGATCTTCAGGCGGATGAGCTGATTATCCTCACCAATGTGGACTACGTCTACAGAAACTTCAGCGGAGAGAACCAGACTCCCATTTTATGTATGACAATTGCCGAGGCCGAAGACGCCATCGCGCAGGGCGAGTTTGAGGCAGGTACCATGCTGCCCAAAATCGAGGCGGCTATTGCCTATTTGCAGAAGGTTCCAAACGGTAAAGTGCGCATTACTTCTATGAAATGCGTGAAGGATGCCATCCGAGAAAAAGCCGGCACTGTAATCACCGCGTAGAGCCATGCATATTATTTTTTGAGAATGATTTTAAACTAAATTTCTCTATAAAATTTAAAATCACAACATCTGGCAAGAAAACCGTTTTCCCACCCACCAGATGTTGTGAAATACTGGAAATATGGATAATTTTCCAACCACTTCCCACGCTCCCTCTCTATTGACATCCCATGAGATTTTATTTATACTATTAAAGTGTAAAGACCTCTTTGGAGATGTTATGCAACAGAACGCTATTCTAGGGGTTTGTTCTGTTGTAAATGAACGATAAAGAAGAAATGAGGCGAAAGCATATGGCAAATGTTGTTTTTCAGTGCGACGTAAACCGAGGTTTCCTGAGAAAAATTGACGGCAACGAGAAGTCACTGTTCCTCGAAGTATCCGATTTCAAAATCACTGGAAAGGGAATTATTTATCTGGAAAGCAGCCAGCGCGAATATAGCGGTGATATTAATTATGAAATCAAAAGCATTACCAAAGTGGAGAAGTCTGTATACGAAGGTTTGGATGCGCTGATTATCTATATCCGCGAAAACTCTCTCTATGGCGCTCAAAAGCTTCAGGTGCGCTTGCCCAGTCTGCGTGATTTGCCTAAAGCTATGGATATGCTGCTTGAGGCAAAGGAAGCACTTGCACCCAAGCCGGCTCCGGTTGCTCCCGCTGCGCCGACTCCAGCGCCCAGTCCGGCTCCCGCTGCACCTGCTCCGGCATCCAGTCCGGCTCCCGCTCCCGTTGCGCCTGTTAATCCATCTGCATCGGCTCCCGTACCCGGAACTGTTGCACCTGTTGCACCTGTCGCACCCGTCGCTCCGGTGTCACCTGTTTCCAGTCCGGCTTACGCAGAGCCTCTTGCGCCGACAGCGCCGGTAACCACTCAGGCTTCCACGACTTCCACTGCATCCGTGATATCTGTGGAAGAATACAAGAAAAAACTGGAAAAGCTGGAAGCGATTTATCAGACCGGTATGATTACCGAGAAGGAATACAAGAGCAGCAAGGCTGAATATATCAGCGTATTAAATAATTTGGATGCTTTCTTCAACAAAATCAAAGTAAATCTGCAGTACCACGAGGTGGGATTTTTATCCGCTGCCGAGTTTGAAGATTTTAAAAAGAACACCATTGCTGAATGTTCCGATCTGACCTCTGTGTCTAACGATATCATGAGGCAGAATCTGAAAAAGCTTTTGATTCTCTACCTGTTTGAGATACTCACACAGGAGGAATACGATACTATTTGCACGGACATCACCAAATCAGCCCAGTACGTCTCCAGCGACACCGAGGAGATGACAATCGATAAGATTACCAAATGGCCGATTCTCAAGGATTGCGAGATTATCTCCGAGGCACAGTATGAGCAGTTCATCAAACTGGTTTCTGATGACACCAAGATTCGCATGAACGAGAGCCTGCCTGTACTGGAGCATAAGCTCACGAGACTGACCACACTCTCCAAGACCTTCCTGTTTACACCGGAAGAATTCTCCGCCAAAAAGCAGGAACTTGTAAATGAGATGACTTCCCTTGATTTCAGCTCCGAGTCGAAATTAAAGAGCCAGATTGCATGTATTGTAACTCTGCGAAAATGCGAATGGATTGGCGAAGGCGAATTTCAGGCTAAAAAGGAAGAAATTGTCCGCACGATCGAGGGCAATGAAGATGTTATCGAAAGGCTGTCGCTGCTGCGTTCCCTCACCACCATCGGTTTCCTGACCGAAGATGACTACAAGGGCTTTGAAAAGAAAGTAATTGATGAGATTTTCCAGCCCTACAGCGATATCAGCGAGCTGCAGCAGAAGGCTCAGAACCTGATGAAGCTGAAAGAAGCTGCGATTATCTCCGAGGAAGACTTCAACACATACAAAAAGAAGCTCCTCTCTCTCTCCTGAGTTCAAGGAAAACAAAAAGAATGTTCCTCCAACGGGAACATTCTTTTTTATTTCTGCTTTCCTTGGTAAAACCAATTGTTTTAACAATTAAATAACATATATTATTTTGTTAATTCCGCCACCATCTGATTGATAACCTTGCCGTCCGCCTTGCCTTTCAACTCCGCCATAACGGCTTTCATGATCTGTCCTTTATCCTTGGTGGCCAGCAAATCAGCAAACTTCTCCTGCAAAATAGCTTTGACCTCTTCGGCAGACAAAAGCTTCGGCGCAAACTCGTTCATAATCTCATAGCGCTTGCGATATTCCTCCAAAAGCTCCGTCCTGTCAGCCGGACAGGTGTCAATCTGCTCTTTTACTGCCTTGATCTCCTTCAGAATTGCCTGATTTGCCATATCATCAGGAATGCCCTCTCTACAGCCAGCATCGATTCCCGCCTTCTTCACCGCGGACACCAGTGCGGCAATGGCATCCTTCCTGAATTTGTCCTTAGCTTTCATTGCTGCGATCATTGCATCCTGTAATTCTTTCAACTTCATTTATTAAATCCTCCTTTAATATATTTCTCGCATTATATCTGCTATATTTGCCACATTTCTGATTAAATCAAAATTTAATCCCTCTGTAACGTGCCACACAGGCCATGATTTCCTGTCTTCTTGGTCTCGCCAGTGATGCCGCCACATCACCCTGTCTAAAAAGTGTCTCCAAGCCCTTTTCATTTAAAGCCTGCTCCAGCACATCCACTGCCTGTGCCAGGGATTTTCTGCCGTCAAATCCTTTGATTAAAAGTTCCTTTAACAGATAGCCCAGCGCTCTGGTCTGCTCCTCATCTTTAAGCTGCTCCAATCCTCGGAGCACCACTGTATTCTTCGCCAGCTCTACCTCATCCTTGCCAAAGGTTTTGATCTTGATCCTGTCCTCCCCTGCAAGCCTCCTGTCCGGCTGTGGTTTCCGCTCCCCGAGATACTCCGGAAATGCGCTGCGCGAGGTTTCAAATACGGCAAACTCTGCCGCCGCCTTCTTGGCCGTCTCGGTGATATCCACCGGCACATACTCTTTCATCTGAATCACCGTGTCCGCCACATGAAAATAGGAGCCACTGCTGCCGGCCACCAGAATCGTAGAAACACCCAAATCCTCATAGAGACTGTTCACGCGCTCAATAAAGGGTGTGATCGGCTCCTCCCCGGGGCTCACCACCTGCTGCATTAGCCTGTCCCGAATCATAAAATTCGTGGCAGAGGTATCCTCATCGATCAAGAGCAGTTTACTGCCGCTCTCTACCGCCTCCATCAGCCCTGCTGCCTGAGAAGTGCTACCGCTGGCATCCTCCGTGGAAAAATGAGTGGTATCCTTACCGTTTGGCAGGTGATTGATAAAGGGAGATATGTCCACATTTGCAATACTCCTGCCATCCTCGGCTCTCAGCTTTACAGCTCCGGCATCCGTGATGACAAGCTCTCTGCCGTCCCCCGCAATATGATTGTAGACACCGTCCTGAATCGCCTGCAGCACTGTGGATTTGCCATGGTAACCGCCACCCACCAAAAGCGTGATCCCCTTTCGTATCCCCATGCCGCTCACCTCGCCCCGGTGGGGCAGCTTCAAAGTCACCCGCAGAGACTCCGGCGATCGAAACGCCACCGCATCCTTCAGAGGCTTGTCCGACACTCCACTCTGTCTGGGCAATACAGCACCGTCCGCAAGAAAGGCGCACAACCCCAGCTGCGGCAACTGTTCCCTGACAGCCTGTTGATCCTCACACAACTCTATGGCCTCCTGCAACGCCTTCTTGTCTATGCGTGCATAATATAGGCTTCTGCGCACACAATCGGGCAGGATATTGAACAAAATCTTCGCCAGCTCTCCTGCGTTCACCGAGCGCCCATTTGCCGGGAATCCGATTTCAAACCGCACCGTAATCCCCTTCTCCTCCACACGACAGGCCGTGCGCTCAAGCACCTCCTGACCGCAGTGGGACACCGCCAGCAACCCGCTTTTTCCGGAGCCCTTGGCCTGAAAGCTGCGTGCCCGTATGGCCATTCCGAACAATCTGGTCAGATGATCCTGCAGAGTGATTCGTTTCGCCCGCTCCCCATAATATTCCCGGGGAAAACCTGCTTTCGCCATAGGCACCTGTACAGACACCCGGGAAGGCGCCGCGAAGGGGTCTCCCTGCACATGATCGATGGAAAAAAGATAATCTCCAAAATCATATATACCCTTCAAGTCCTTGTAGGCAGGATAACCTCTATGATCGATTGACTTTAACTGTCTGTCCAATTCACTCGATGTCTTCATATCATTTTCATACTCCTTCGCACCTTTACTACACCTTCCTATTATACACGTTGAAGGTGCGGCTTTACAAATTATTTTTTCTCATATATTATAAAATAAGGAATACCAAAAATACACACAGGAGGAACAAACTATGAATTACTCTATTGAAGGCGAACCCTTACCCGTGGTCATCTGTAACCTCGAAGGGGGCGAAACCATGATTACCGAGAGCGGGGCCATGTCCTGGATGACTCCTAACATGAAAATGGAGACCACTTCCGGCGGTGGCATCGGCAAAATGCTGGGACGTGCATTCTCCGGCGAGAGCCTGTTCCTGAACCGCTATACCGCACAGGGCGGCCCGGGCCAGATTGCTTTCGCATCCAGCTTCCCCGGCTCCATCCGCGCCTTCACCGTGGCCCCCGGCCAGGATATCGTGGCGCAGAAATCTGCATTTCTGGCTTCCACAACAGGCGTCGAACTGTCTACTTTCTTTCAGAAACGCTTTGGCAGCGGCCTCTTCGGCGGCGAGGGCTTCATCATGCAGAAACTGTCCGGCAACGGCGTGGTATTTTTAGAGTTTGATGGTTATGTAAAAGAATATGAGTTGGGCGCAGGACAGCAGATGGTCATTGACACCGGCTATCTGGCAGCCATGAGTTCCACCTGTACCATGGATATTCAGACCGTTCCCGGAGTGAAAAACATGCTCTTCGGCGGCGAGGGCTTCTTCAACACCGTCCTCACAGGCCCCGGCACTGTTTATCTCCAGAGCATGCCGGTATCTCAGCTGGCAGGCGCCATTCGCCCCTTTATTCCCACCGGGAACTAATTTATACTACTAAATTATCCCCCATACATATAATGCATAAATCAGGCCTATAATGAATGAGGGAAACAACAGGCGGACTGTACCATCACCTGTTTTTCCCTCAGATTCCTGCGCTGGACGAACCTCCTCATAAAAGGTCAGGCTGCTTAATTGATAATACAATTCAGCCGATGTCATTGTGCAGGAATCCGATTCCGTAATCTGTCGCCGGATCTGTCCTAATGTATCCTTGTTCAGATAGTACCGGGTCAGGATACAGATCAATTTTTTCTGTTCCGCGCGATACGATGGCTCCCGCTCGGGCTGTTTATCACGCAGTGTCCCTAATTTTGTAGGCTCCTCATAATCCGCCGCATCCTCACGGTTTAATTTCAACAATCGCACAGCCTTTGCCAACTGATAGAGCATCAATGGCAGGGCCATCAAATATACCCCTTTAAGAACAGTGCAAAATGCCATCACTAGAAAAACCCTAATACTCCTGCACAACAGATATACAATCAAGGGAAGTATCACTACTGCCACACTGAGCACCAGGTCATGCCATAACATCTGTAATTTTTTATTTACACCGGCTAACTGCTGCTCAGCCTGCCGGATGGCAAAATCCAACTTAGCGTCTTTGGCATTTAATTCATAGAGCAACTGAATGTTGTTATCCGAATTCATGATTTTTACCACCATCAAATAAAGTATCTTTTTTAGGCCGAACTGCCACTTTTAAGCTCCCACGCTCTGTCTATATGCTGCAAAAATACTCTGCTCAACACAAGGGACACAAGAAAGGACAGCACAAACGCCACCGGCTGCGCCTCCTGAATACCGGCCATACCTCTTGTATGCGCCAACAAAAGCAGCATCGGAATAAAAAGCAGACCACTTCTAAGGGAGGATGAGAAAGAGGCCAATAGTCTCTGCCCCGTACTCTGGAACCCCATCTCCGTCACCATGGTGAGGGGCACCCCGATCAAAGTGGCGCTCTGCAGGCGAAGGGCACGCACCGCATATTTCACCACTTCAATATCATCACGGAATATACGCACAATGGGCTCAGCAAACACAAATACCGGAATCACCATCACCACCAGCAATACTTCCGCCATAAAAAATGTAAACCAGAACGCCTTCTTCACGCGGTCATACTTTCCCGCGCCAAAATTAAAACTGCTCACCGGCTGGAATCCCTGACCGATACCGATGGCCAGCGCCATCACAAAAAAGGCAATCCTAGAGACAATGCTCATGGCAGCCACTGCGGCATCTCCATGAACCGACGCACTGCTGTTTAACAGAATCGTGGCCACACTGTTCAGCATTTGCCTCAGCAGACTCGGGAAGCCTGTAGCCGCCACATTCCCCGCAGTGTTCAAATGAATATCCACACAGGAAATGCGGATTTTGGTCTGGGTCTTCCCCGCCAGAAACATGCCCAGAAGAATCAGAAAACTGATGATCTGCGACACTGCCGTGGAAATACCCGCGCCATGGATGCCCAGCCCAAACCCGAAAATCAAAACCGCATCACCGGCAATATTGAGCACCGCGCCCGCCATCAGACCGCACATACCAAGCTTTGCCCGCCCCTCGTAGCGCAGCAGATTATTCAGGGTCAGGCTGGCTGTCATAAAGGGCGCTGCCAGAAGAATCCATAGAATATAGTCTTTGGCGTAAGGGGCAATCGTATCGGTACTCCCCAGCGCGTACACCAAAGGATCCAGCAGAAAAAAGCTACCGATACCGATTATCGCCCCCAGAAACAGCGACATGAAAAACCCCGTGGAAGTGTACCGGGTAGCTGTATCCGTATCCTTGTTGCCAAGGCTCCGAGACATGATACTCCCTGCGCCCTGCCCACACATAAATCCCACAGCTTGCAGGATGGCCATAAAACCAAATACCACTCCCACCGCACCACTTGCACTGTTTCCCAATGTTCCCACAAAAGCAGTGTCCACCACATTATATACATTCGTCACCATCATGCTGATCACAGTGGGGACGGCCAGTGTGGCCACCAGCTTCGGGATAGGCGTCTCCGTCATTTTTATGTACTGTTTATCCTGAATATCCAAAGCCTGTTCCATCGTCATTTCTCCATTTTCATTTCCGCTCTGCCATATTATATTCGGGCTGAAAGCTCCTGGAGAGCCCTCAGCCCGATTTTATCACAACATCCCGCTTAATACAAACATAACAGCCTGTCTCCTGTCAATTAAATTTTGAAAGCATTCACAGCCTGTGTAAGCTCTTTCGCTCTGTCCTGCAGCTCCATGGTAGACTGATTCAGGTTATCCATCATGGTCATCTGCTCCTTAAGAGAATCATTGACAGTAGACACAGACGCTGCCGTTTCCTCGGATACGGCGGAAATGCTCTCGATAGCTGCCAGTGTATCGTTTCTGTGCTGCTCCATGCTCTCGATAATCGACTCCAGAGAGGTAATCTCATCGATCAGATTCTTCAGATAGCCATTCATATCACCAAATACATGAATGGTATCATTCACTGCCTCAGACTGCTTGGACACAATCACCTCTGCCTGAGCCGCCACCTTCACTGTATCATTTGCATAGCCCTCGATCTGCTCCATCACGCTCCGAATCTGCCTTGCAGCCTCAATCGTGCCGTCTGACAACGAGCTCACCGACTGCGCAACCACAGCGAAGCCTCTCCCGGCCTCCCCGGCACGGGCAGCCTCGATGGAGGCATTCAGCGCCAAAAGATTCGTCTCATTGGCAATATCGTTGATGGTCTCCACGAATTTCTCCACCTCAGAGAGACTCTCCTCCAGATTTTTGATATTGGAGGTTACACTCTTCGTGATATTAGTAGTGTCTGTGGACTTAACCGTCAGATCGTCCATGGTGGACATACCGCCTTCAATCACTCCCTTGGTACTGTCGGTGATGCTTCCCATTCTCTGTACCGTCTCCACCGCTCTGGTAATCCGCTGAGACAGCTCATCCATCTGAACCAGACAGTTCTGCGCGTCCTCCGCCTGGCGGTTCACTCCCTTATCCATCTCATCCACCGCAGTGGAGATCTGGTTATTGGAGCTGGTGAGCACACCAGATACCTCCGACAGATTGGCTGTGGAGGCCGAAACATTCTCGGTAGTCTTCAAAACCTGCACAATCAGATTTCTGGAATTCCTGATCATATCGGCGATGCTCCGCACCAGAAGCTTGAACTCGTCCGTTCTCCCCCGCACGCTTACGGTCAGGTCTCCGCCGGACACGATCTCCAGCTTGTTGCTGATCTGTCTGATGGTGGAAGCAATACCGATGATAATCAGCACACCCGCAACAATAGCAATCAGCCAGGAGACAATCACCATAAGGATGGTGACATTCTTAATGGAATCAGCGCCTGAATTCACCAGACTCACCGGTACCATGGCACAGATTGCAGAACCGTTGCGATAGCTCTTGCTCACCATAAACAGATACTGTCTATTGTTATATGTAACATAATCGATAATGGTCGCCCCGTTGTCCGCCATGGCTTCCGTATAATATGACTGTTTTACAAAGGAGAATTCCCCTCCGTTTGAGACCACACCGTCCTTCAGGATCAGCTCTCTTCCGTCCGCTGTCACAAAGGCTGCGATACTATCGTCTCCCAGGCTCAGCTCCTGGAGGATGCTGGCTATTCTGTCGCTGCTGTAATCCACCACAATACATGCCCGCTTCGTGGTCATGGGACGGATATAAGAGCAGGCATAACTGTCAGCGGAATAACCTGCATAGTGCTGTGCAAGCACCTGATCGATATACTCGTGAGAACCCACCCAGCTTCCCTTCAGGCTCTCCAGGCACACCGCCTCATCCTTGTCAGCCAGATCCTCATAGAAACCGGGAATCTCCGCATCGTCGTCATAGGTGGATATCACCTGCAGACTATCGCCCGGAATAATATACATGTTTGCCACAAATCCGTTGCCGCCCTGCTTTACATTCAGGTCTACTGAGACGCTCTCCATAATCTCTTTTCTGGTCCATTCGTTATAGACGGAACCGGTGGCCCATCTCACAAGATCCGTGTCATAATATAACTGCTCGGATTCCGATACCGCTGACTCAAATCCAAAATCCAGATATTCGATGGCCATGGACATGGCCTTTGACATGGAATCCTCATAATTTTTCGTCATGCCCGAAGCAGCCAGCGAATAGGCCACTATCCCGATCACAATGGTGAATACCAGTGGAATGGCAAAACCGATAATCAACTTCACCTTGATACCTATCGCAAACTGATCTCTTTCTCTGCCGGTACTGTTTGCCGCCGTATTACTCTCCTTATTAGCCAAAATACCTTCCTCCTCTATAAGAAATTACTGGGCTCTTCTGATCATTTCAAGATAAGTCCTGAGCCCGTTCTCGTCAGCATAACTGTCCTGGATCGCTATCGCAGGCTCCCGGAATGCCTCAATATCCATCTTCGCGTAATCGGTTACCACCGCACCCTCTGCAACGCACTGCGCCTTGGAGCTGTCCATCATCTCATAGGTCACAGAGCGCTCCTGCAGTGTGGCAGCAAGGGAAGCCGTCTCAATCCAGTTCTTCTGCTCACTGGTAAGACCATCATAAAAATCTCCATTCATGATAAACAATCGTGTCGTATAATCATGATGCGTCTCGCAGATATACTTGCCGTTCGCCGTAGTGTGATGCTCTTTCAGCATCAGATTGGTATAATCATTCTCTGCGGAATCCACTTCCCCGCGGTTTAACACATCATACAAATCACCCCAGCCTACATTGACGGGCTGAGCTCCCAGGGATGTCCAATACTCAGACACGACTCCCGAAGTCTGGGTACGGATTGTGAGCTCCTGCACATCCTCCGGCGTTGTCACAGGTATCTTGCCGTAATAGTCCCTGACGCCTGCAGACCAATAACCCATAATGCGATACTTATTGTTGGTTTTCTCCAGAATCACGTCCGCCATGGCTGAGCCGAACTCCCCGTCCATGGCCGTCTCCCAGTGGCTGAAACCATTGAACAGATAAAGCAGAGAGAGCATATTTACCTCGGAAACACCTGCGGAAGACATATTTCCGGGGGAGCATACCACCATCTGAACCTCTCCGCTGTCCAGCAGATTGATGAGCTCTCCCTCATCCTCCGTCAGACTGCCGTCGCTGCAGGTCACCTGAATAGTGCCGCCCGAAAGCTCCTCGGCAACCTCTTTAAAAGTCTCCAGACCGAAGTGATAAGGATTGTCCTGGGAAGTCTGATTCGATGCAATCGTAAGCTGCAACACCGGCTTATTCGCGGTCTCCTCACCGCCGGAATTTGCATCAACAATCGAACCGATGGTTCTTCTCTTGGATGCGCCCTGTCCGCCGCAGCCGCATAAGGTGCCTGCCAGAAGCCCGACGATCACCGTCAGGGCCAAGATTCTACGAACTTTCATATACAATATTCTCCCTCCTGCCTGTCGCATATACAAATTGACCAGTATACCGTCAGTTAATTACATTTATTATATCACTTTCTACAAATTTCCACAATAAAAAGCTATGTGCTTAAAATCCCATTACGGAATCAATGGGCAGGGACATAACGAGCCCCTTCGCCTCGCTGCGCATACCACAGTTTTCACTGATTCCGCGCATGATTTCCACTTTCTTCTCTGTCTCGGACAAAATGAGTACAATCTCCTTCTCTTCCTGTATACTCAATCCCCAGAAACTGGCGACCTCCTCCTTTCCGAGCCAGTGACTATGCATAACCGTTCCACCGCTGGCTCCGGCTGCTCTGGCCGCATTCATAACATCACCGCTGAATCCTATATTCACAATAGCGGCTATCAGTGCATACTTCGCTTCAGTCATAGTGTTCCCATCCTTTCCTGTACCATTGGACTTGTTCTCATCGGCAATCTGCGTCAACATGCGCATCAGCAGTTTATTCGATCCGTTCAGCGGAATAGTGAAAGCGATACCGCTGTTTACCGAGCCCAGCCGCAGTTCGGAACGCAGCCTGCCGAGCATAACATCGCTCAGTTCCTTCGGCATCAGGCTTATCAACACACATTTATCAATGCTGCCAAGACCGAGCACATCCATAATTTCATTGGGAGCAGTCCCCTTCGCGTTGAGCCTGTGCTGAACGGGCAAGGCTCCTTTGCGGAAGATTGCGGCCGCTTTGTCAGCCAGCTTTGGCGTCGTAATCAGCACAAGCAGCCGAAATGACGGGTTTTTCTCGTTATTTTCCATCAAACCTTCCCTCCTAAAATTCTACGATTTCATCAATATCATCCGAGAGCGCTGCATTGTGCTGTGCCTTTTTCTGAAGCGCATTTAACTTAACCTGATATATCAGTCCCATGATCTGTATGGCAATAAGCGGCGTAAGGGCAACCAGCGCCACCACGCCGAAAGCATCCGTCATCAGATTACCGCCGACAGCCTGGCAGACACCGATACTGAGCGGCAGCAAAAAGGTCGATGTCATCGGTCCGCTCGCAACACCACCTGAGTCAAATGCGATACCTACGAAAATTTTCGGGACAAATTGAGACATTACCAGTGCGATAATATATCCGGGAATGATGATCCACTGTATCGGGAGACCGGTCAGAGTCCTCATCATTGCAAGCCCCACACTGACTGCCACGCCCACCGACATACAACGGTTCATCGCTTTAACCGAAACAGCGCCATCGGTAACGCTCGCGACCTGATGATTCAGCACCTGAATGGCAGGCTCCGCTTTTACGATATAATAACCAATGAGCATACCGATCGGCACAAGGGCCCATTTGACAGACGTCGCCGCCAATTCTCCGCCGAGAAAGGAACCGACCGGCGCAAAACCGACATTCACTCCGCAAAGGAATAAGACCAAACCTGCATATGTATAAATCATACCGACCGCAATACGCTTGATCTGTCTTCTCTTATAGCGGTGCGTGAGCAGCTGAAAAATCACAAATACCGCCCCAATCGGCAAAAGCGAGATAAGGACCTCTTTCGCGTAGGCCGGAATCCCTCCCCCGAACACACTGACAACATCCCGGGTAGTCACCACAGCCGCGACATCCGCTGCAGAATACACCGCTTCCGTAGGCCTGTAAAAACAGCCGAGAAGAAGCACGGCGAGAATGGGACCCACACTGGACAGTGCCACCAGACCAAAGCTGTCGCTCGCGGCATTTTTGTCATTTCTCACCGAAGAAAGACCGACACCCATTGCCATAATGAAAGGCACCGTCATAGGTCCGGTGGTAACGCCCCCCGAGTCGAATGCAACTGCGAGAAATTCTCTGGGAACGAGGAATGACGCGCCAATTAACAGCAAATACAGAATAATCAGCATCTTCGAGAGATCAATCTGAAGCTTAATTCTTATGATAGCCATTGCCAGAAATAGACCCACGCCCACCGCAACCGTCAAAATTAAAACCCGATTCGGCACAGAGGGCACCTGTCCCGCAAGCACCTGCAGATCCGGCTCGGATATTGTAATGATTGCACCCATAATAAATCCGATCAGCAAAACCAGCAATATCCTGCAAGTCTTCGATATCTGCACACCGATGCCTTCTCCGATTGGCGTCATAGCCATTTCCGCTCCAAGCTGGAAAAATCCCATCCCCAATATCAGCATAATCGCACCGACTAAAAACATTACAAAACGCCCCAGCTCCATCGGCACCAGAAATACACTGATGACCAGTACTATACCGGTTATAGGCAATACTGCGGAAAGAGATTCCATTGTTTTTTCCTTGAGCTTCGGATCCAAATTCATACCATCCTTTCAGGCCATTTATTTATTCATTTTCTGCTCTACAATTACTACTTTGTAATTATATCATGGATAATTGGTTCTTGGAAATGCAATCTCCAATTTTATATAAAATTTATTTCCCGATTACTCCTTCCTCCCTACAGACTCAAGCATACTCTTCTTGTATCTCAAGGGCGAGCAGCCTAACTGCTTTTTGAATATATCACTAAAATAATTACTGTTCTGATATCCGCATTGACCCGCAATCTCCGAGACCGACAGCTCAGTATTGAGGAGCAGCCTTCTTGCATGCGTCAGCTTTACTTCTGTGAGGAAATTGGAATAGGTGGTGTCCATCTCACTCTTGAACAATCGGGAGAGATGTGCGCTTGAAACATGCACCGCCCGGGCGGTCTGCTGCAGGGAAGGGTCCTCCGCATAGTGTAGCTGGACATAGTGCAACGCGTCCACCAGAGTCAGATGCTTCTCCCGTAATACTACAGCCGATTCCGGCATCACAGCCTCCCCTCGCAAGACCGTCACAAAAAACTGCAGTACCAGACCTTTCATGACAGCATCGAAATACTGATCACAGCGCTTCCACTCCTGCTCCATCAGCGCAGTAATCACACCGATCTGTTCCGAGGCCTCCGGTGTAAGAACCACATTAATCTGTTCAAATAACATATCGAACTGTTCCCGCCCGATAACCGAAATAATATACTCTGCAACAGATTCCCGGAATTTGATATCCATATTGTCATAGAGGCCCTCGGACATCCATGTAGTGCGATGGTACAGATTCCTATGCATAAACTGGACATTGCCGGGATGCACAAACACTGTCTTGTCAGGCGTGATAATCATGCGGTCCCCGGAAATCATATAACCTATGCCATAAATATCTCCGTATACATTGATAGTGGCCATCGCAAAATGATTGTCCCATCTTTTGTGATTCACTTTAAAATTATATCCGTAAGGAATCGGTTCGGTCATGGCAATTCCTCCTGCAAAGTTATTCTGAACAAAGCTATTATATCATAAAATCTGAAAAACAATGACATTTTAGAAAATAATCGGAGGAAATCTCATAAAAACATTTGTATAATCGATGATATTAATAATATCATTGATATCGACAAGCGCGCCAAAAGACACACGCCCGTTAAAGCGGGCAGGAGGCACAGACATGAAACAGACAGGCAGACAAAGTATCATGAACCCCATCAAAAAATACTGGTATTGGGGACTGGCATATATGCTCAGTACCTATGCCCTGACACAAATTATCGTGTGGGGAAGCAGCGGCATCGCAGCAGCCACCGACAGACTGTTTTCCGGTGAAGCTTTAATTTTACACGAGCTGATAGCGCCGTTTATTATCCTGATGCTGGCCGGGGGGCTCGCGGCAGCCGCCAAAAGCTATACCAAAAACAGTCTCAGCGTCCTCACGCAGGCGGATATCCGCAACATGCTGGTATCAAAACTGGTACGGATTCCCTACAGCTATTTTGACACTGAGGGCACGGGAACCTTGATGAACAAACTGCTCTCCGACATCTATCAATTGGAATCTCTCTTCTCGGAGACCATCCCGGAATTTCTGGTGATAATCATCACCACAGTCACAGTCTGCACCTACATCGGCATACAGAACCCGCGCCTCCTGCTGGTCACTCTGCTCTGCTATCCGCCGTTATTGTGGCTTGCCAACGGAATGGGCGGCAAAGCGGGACAGGCAGCGGCGGCAAGAAGACGTCTCTATGATGAGCTGGGAAATGTCTCCTACGATGCGATTCAGGGAATCCTGGTGGGAAAGACCTTTAATTTATATGAACTGCAAAAACAGCGCACCTTCCATATCATAGAACAAATCGTAGAAAACGAGCGCGGACGCACCCTGATTCAGGCCGTCACCTTTTTCATGGAGCATCTGGTGCGCTGGATACCCAGACTGGTCTGCTATCTCTTCTGTCTGTACGAGCTTGTCATGGGGAGACTGTCCGTGGGCGTCATGCTGGCATATGTAATGCTGTTGGACAGAATTGCCGCTCCCCTTGGAAGTATCCCGAGATTTCTCATGGATATCAGAGAATACCGAATCTCCGCCCAGAGACTTCAGGAGGTTCTCGACCAGGAGGAAGAGCCTTCCGGCGCAGGCTGTTTTGAGCCGGAGGGAGAGACCGTAATCGAACTGGAGCACATCGACTTCGGATATTCACAGGATCGGGAAATATTGAAGGACATCAATCTGACCGTGCGCAGCGGAAGCAATATTGCTTTCGTGGGAAGCTCCGGCAGCGGAAAATCTACAGTGATGAAATTATTATGCGGCTTTTACTATCCGCAGAAGGGCAGCTATCGGATCTACGGACATGATTTTCATGAGTGGAATCTTCAGGCCCTGCGGAGCAATATCGGTCTGGTCTCCCAGAATGTATTTCTTTTTCCGGGAACCGTGGCGGAGAATATTTCCTACGGGAAACCCGGGGCATCCCGGGAGGAAATCATAGACGCATGCCGCAAAGCAGGCGCCCATGACTTCATCATGCGGCTGCCCATGGGATATGAGACGGAGGTGGGAGAACGCGGCGCAAAACTCTCGGGCGGACAGAAACAGAGACTGTCCATCGCCAGAGCTTTTTTGAAAGATGCCCCAATCCTATTGCTGGACGAGCCCACATCCGCCGTAGATGTGGAGACAGAAGCCGGCATACAGGAAGCCTTGAGAAAAATTTCGGAAAACCGAACCGTGATAACCATCGCCCATCGGCTCAGCACTATCGAGGACGCAGATGAAATTTATGAGTTTGACAATGGGCAAATCGTCAGACATACAATCAGAAAGGAAGGGATATGACATGGCATTCAGTGACGATATCATCAGCCAATGCGATTCGCCGGATATGGACGGCACAAAAGACCTGAAAACCCTGTGGCGCATGCTCAGACTCATGCGGGGCGGATTTATCAAGTACCTGTTTGCCATCATCGCCATGAGCCTCGCTCTGTCCGGTTTTGACACAGTGACTGCGCTTCTGCTCAAGAATATTCTCGCCAGAGCAAATCTTTCGGAAAATCGGTTTGCGGGCCTGCCCGGGGAGCTTCTGACCTGTGCCGCGGCGGGAATCGCTCTGCTGCTCGTCTATGCGCTGGCCTTTTTTGTCTATACCATGGAGGCCAAGAAAGGCGGAGCAAATCTGCAAAAACTCCTATATTCCAAGTGCCTGCGTCTGCCCTACTCTTATTACGAGACGGTTCACAGCAGCGATTTCATGTCCAAAGTCATCTATGACTGCGAGCGGGCCTGCGGCATCTACGGCTCCAGATTTCGAAGAATTCTGATGCCTTTTCTGATGACCTGCTTTTACCTGCTCGTCATGTTCTGGCTCAATCCGCAGGTAACACTCTGTCTGTTGGGAGTCAGCGCTGCGCTGTTTTTTATCAACGGCACTTTCATAAAGCCTATGCAGAGAATCAGCCAGGACATGTCGGCCACCAATGTATCGGTGACGGAGCGGATATCCAATATTTTATCTGGAATAGAACAGATCAAGATCTTCTCTCTGAAATCCGTCATGGTAGACCGATATATCCGCGACAACAATCAATTCTGCAGACAACAGCGCAGAATGAATCGGATGTCCGCCGTACTGGACGGGCTGAACCAGCTATTTGACCTGATGGGTTCACTGGTCTTTATCGCTCTGGGGTTGTTCTTTGTCGGCAGAGGAATCACCAGTGTGGACAAACTGGCCGCCATCTATCTCCTCTACGGCTCCATGAGCTGGAATCTGCTGCAGGTCGGCCTCTACCTTCCGTCCATGGCCAGTTATCTGGCGAATGCCAAAAGAGTCTTTGCCTTTCTGGAGACAGAGGAAGAACCGGAGACACGGCAGCTTACAGACAAGCGGACAGACGCTCCTCCCGGGCCGGACAGTATGGTCTGCATCAGAGGGCTATCCTTCTCTTATAATGATGCTCCTGAAAATACTTTTGAAGATGCTTTTGAGGATGCTCCGGCTGATAAAAGGGAAGTCCTCCACGACTTTCATCTGGATATTCCGGTGGGAAAATGCGTAGCCATAAAAGGAGAATCCGGCAAGGGCAAGAGCACCATAGCCAAACTACTGCTTGGCTTATATCCCATCAAAACAGGAAACATCTATATTGCGGGAAAGCCCATGGGCGCATATACGCTGCAGGAGCTCAGAAACCAAATCGGCTATGTGCCTCAGGAACCCTATCTGTATGATGTCAGCATCGCGGAGAACATTCGATACGGCAAACCTGACGCCTGTGCAGAGGATATCATAAACGCCGCCAAACTGGCCAACGCCCACGAATTCATCATGGAATTAGAAGACGGTTACGAGACCCGGGCCGGTGAGCGGGGCAATCACCTCTCCGGCGGCCAGCGCCAGAGAATCGCCATCGCCAGAGCCATCCTGAAAGATGCTCCCCTGCTGATTCTCGACGAGGCCACCTCCGCGCTGGACAATCAATCAGAACAATTGGTGAATCAGGCGCTGGACAGACTGATGCAGGGACGCACCACCATTGTCATCGCCCACCGACAATCCACCCTGGAACATGCGGATACAATTGTCTCACTGTGAGCCTGAAGGCAGACTAAGTTCCACGGAAAAACCGCCGTGCTCGCTGTGTCCCACTGTGGTCTCCCCGCCGTGGGAATCCATGATCTGTTTCACAATGAGCAGTCCCAGACCATGGCGCTGCTCGACATTGTCACTGTCACAGACCATGTAATGAGGCGCACTTTTGAGTTTATCAAGCTGCTCATCCGTGACTCCCGCACCATCGTCTGCCACCGCGACGCAGCACTTTCCGTCCTCTGCCGTCAGCCTTACATATATATTACAGCCCTGCTCATTGTGGTTAATGCAGTTTTGTATGAGATTGCTGACAGCCCGCTGGAGCAGGGCTTTATCCGCGTTCACGGGACAGACTGTCAGAGACTCGTCCGTCTCCCAGTGGATTGGATATCTGCCATCGATATCTAAATTCATGAAATCAACTACAACCTGCCGTACAATAGAAATCAGATTTTCCCGCGCCAAATGATTGGGCTGCATATTATACTCCAATCTGGAAGCCAGATTCAGATCGTCTATCAGATTCTTCATGCGCCTGCTCTGTCTCACGATGACTGCCGCCCTGCGGCGCTGTTCCTCTGTCAGCTCCGGGTCCTCCTTTAACTGTCCCGCATACCCCATCACCATGGACAGAGGCGTCCGTATATCATGAGACACCCCGGCGATCCAGTTGGCCCTCGCCGTCTCTTTTTTGCGCAGCTGCAGTCTTTGAGACCGCAGTATCTCGGATGTGCGATTGATGCTTGCCGCCAGCTCCGACAGCAATCCCTTCTCTCTCAGACACACAGCCTCCCCCGCAGGCAAAGCCTGTATCCCCTCCACAATGGGCCGCACCGACCGCAACAACCCGGCGTTTGCAATGACATAGATGAGGAAAATAAACAGGATATTCACCGCCAGCACGCATAACACTGTCTTGGGAAGATTTGCTATAAAATAATAATCCCATGTGGGCCACATCGATTTCCAGTACCTATCCTTGGGATAGCCCAGTACCACCAGCCCTCCCTCAGCCTCCCCCGCATAGGTGGGATAATCTTTCACATACCCCAGAGTCAGCTTGGAGACATCCGCAAGCGAGAACTGCCTGGGAATCTCGTCGGGAAGATTCTCGGTACTCCACACCACCTGATGGGTGGTATCGTCGATACACAGGGCCCAGAATTCGCCCTGCTCCAAACGCTCCGACAGCGCCGCGTCACAGACATATCCATCCCCCGTCCTCTGCAACGCCGCTCCGATTTCATTTGCCGTGGTGTAAGGAGAACCGCTGGCCGTCTGAGACATCCCCACCACAAACAGAAGCACCAGATTCAAAATCAGTATCAGCACCGAGCTGATCATCAGAATCCCCACAAAACGCCGTATCAGTTTCGGCACACTCTTCATATGCTCTGTCTCCTTTCCACTCTCATTCTTCCCCTGCCATTCACCATTATCTTCCGCTCTCCACAATCAGCTTGTAGCCCAGACCCTTGACCGTCACCAGAGATACCGGCTGCGAGGGACTCTGCTCTATCTTTTCCCTGATACGGCGGATATGCGCCATCAAAGAGTTCTCATAGCCGAAGGGATTGTCCCCCCATGCGGCTTCACACAGAGCGTCGATTGTCACAATGCGCCCTGCGTTGCGGTACAGCGCAGACAGCAGATCATATTCCTTTGCCGTCAGCGGGATATGCTCTCCGTCCTTAACCACCTCCGCACGGGCAAAATCAATCTCACTGTGCCGCAGTTTCACCAGCGGATTTTCCTCTTTATAGCTTCTGCGCAAAATAGCCAGCACCCGGAAAATCAGTTCCTTCGGGAGAAAGGGCTTTACCATGTAATCATCCGCCCCCAGCCCAAAACCTCTGAATTTATCCTCGTCCTCGCCCCGGGCAGTCAGAAACAGAACCGGATACCCGCCGCGCTGCCGGAGCCGCTCCAGCAGGGCAAATCCGTCGCCGTCCGGCAGCATCACATCCAGAATCGCAAGCTCCGGGCAGAAACGCTCCGCCAGCTCCAACGCCTCCCTGACATTTGAAGCGGCTGCAATATTGCCAAAGCCCTCCGCCCGCAATATAGACTCCACCATCGCCAAGAGCTCCCTCTCGTCATCCACCAGCAGAATACGCTTGTCCTTTAAATATTCACAATCCATCGAGATACCTCCTCCGACACGGCTTAAATCACAATGCTATAGAGATTGTACCACATTATCCGGGTTTTTTTTACAGAAGAAAGTGAATTGTAAGGTAAATGTAAGGCTGCGGGAAGGTTGTCGTAAGACAGCCGCGATAAAATTAAAAAAGATAAAATTGAAAAAGCTGAAATTCAAAAAACACGAAGCAATGTCAAAGGAGGTATCTATGAATATCATTCAGACAACAAATCTGACCAAGTCCTATGCGGACTATACCGCTGTGTCAGAATTAAATCTACACATCCCCCAAGGATCTGTCTACGGATTTCTGGGGCCCAACGGAGCGGGCAAGTCCACTACTATGAAAATGCTTCTGGGACTGACCCGCCCCACCAGCGGATCTTTCACCATCGACGGAAAACAATATCCCAAAGACAGGGTGGAAATTTTGAGAGAAGTCGGTTCCTTTATCGAGGCTCCCGCTTTTTATGGAAATTTAACCGGCCGGGAAAATCTTGATATCATCCGCAAAATCCTAAAGCTCCCCAAATCCGCTGTCTCCGACGCGCTGGAGCTGGTAGCCATGATTCCCTACAAAGACCGGCTGGCCAAACGATACTCTCTGGGCATGAAACAGCGACTCGGGCTTGCAGGGGCGCTCATCGGCAGACCGCCCATCCTGATTCTCGATGAACCAACCAACGGACTGGACCCTGTGGGCATCCACGAAATCAGAACGCTGATCCGCTCCCTGCCCCAGAAGCTCGGCTGTACCGTGCTGGTCTCCTCCCATCTGCTCTCAGAGATTGAATTGATGGCGGATATTGTCGGCATTCTCAACCGCGGACATCTTCTCTTTGAGGGAACACCGGAGGAACTGAAGCAAACCGTCAAAGCACAGGGCTGTCCCACCGACAATCTGGAGGATACCTTCCTGGCTCTCATCGATGCGGATAACAGCCATAGAGGCGCTATACAAGGAGGAGCAAGATGAACCTTGGTCTGGAATTCAAAAAAACAAAGCGGACAGGACTGATTCCCGCATTTGCCGCAGGAGGCATTTTGGCGGCGTCCATTCCTATTCTGAATATGGCTGTCCGCGCAGAAATGTATACAGGACTTGTCGCCGCACCCGTCCAAATCCTTTTGGACGCAAACTGGTCCATAATGTCCATGTTGAACCTTCTTCTGATTACAGTCGGCGCAACACTCCTGTATCACGCAGAGTATGAGAATAATGCTCTGCAAAAAATGTGTTCGCTGCCCGCCCGGGAGAGCGGTCTGTTTTTCGGAAAATTTTTGCTGATGATACTCCTCTGCGCAATGACTCTGACGCTGGAAGCTCTGGGCATAGCTTTCTGCACCGCACACTGGTTCAGCCAGTCCGCAGGATTATCCGCCGGACTCTGCACGGAAATCCTGCAAAATTTCGGGTACGAGCTGCTTCTGCTGCTCCCTGCAGCCGCGCTCTCCCTTCTGCTGGCATCCGCCTGCAAAAACATGTGGGTATCTCTTGGAATTGGCGTAATCTGCGTATTTATTGCCACCATATTGCCCATCGGACGTTTTGTGCCGTCCCTGTTCCCCTTTGCCATGCCCTATCGGCTCCTTGCCGGCACAGCGGCAGATATCGCCCTCGCAATCGCAGCTCTTCTCGAACTGTCCGCCATCTCTCTGGGAGAAATAATATTGATTAAAATCAGGAGGTCACTCACATGAGCTTTTTATCTCTTATCAGCATTGAATTTCACAAAATCCGCCGTTCCAAAATCCTTTTGATTCTACTGACAGCAGCTGTTTTCCTCTGGCTGCCCGCCATCTTTCACGGCGATGTAAGCTTCAGGACCTCGGCGGATTTCGGCATCCTGCCGGAAAATAATTTTATGATACAGGGCTTTCTTGGAATGTCCTGGTTCATGTTTCCCGCCGCCATGGTAGTCTGCACCGTACTGCTCCAACAGACGGAGCGAAACAATCACGGGATATTAAAAATGCTCGCCCTGCCTGTCAGCACCGTCGGATTATGTCTGGCAAAATTTGTGGTACTGTTGTGCCTGGCGGCGCTCCAGATTGCATTGACCGTGGGCATGTATTACATCAGCGCCGCCATTGTGTCCCACACACAGAACTATCCATTTGTACTCCCTCTGCCCTTTGTGCTGAGGGAAGCGGGCCTGATCTTTCTCTACTCCATACCGATGCTGACCTTCTTCTGGCTTGTATCGGTATGCATACAGACGCCCATTTTTTCCATCGGTATAGAGCTTGCTTCCATTGTGCCGTCGGTACTTATCATTAACACAAAACTTTGGTTCGCCTATCCCATGGCTTATCCGCTCTTCGCCGTCAGCAATGAATACGGCAGACTGGCCTCGGCAATGACTCCCTCGGACGTGAACCTCACTCCGCTGCTCATCGTCGCCCTGAGCTCCTCCGTCCTGTGCCTGTTCCTGTCCTGCCTGCGTTTTGGAAAATATGAAAGGAGGTGACTGACATGAAAAATAAGATTTTGACTCTTGTATGCACACTCATGCTTTTTGTGCCCTGGACTATTCTTCCGCTGCGGACAAACGCCTGGGCGCTGGAATCACCCGTGGCGGAAATCATGATTGCATCCTACGCCGTATTCATGATCTTTGGCGGCATCTTTACCATGATTGCTTATGTAAAAGCACATGCGCAGAACACGCTCATGAAACTCTGCCTTGTGATGAACGGCATGTATGCAGTGGGCGGAGCCGCCGCTCTGGCCATGATGATCATTCCCAGAATGATGTGACCTACAAAGTGGCAGAAGCAGTATGGGGAAGCGATATGAGAAAAAGGGGGGCAATAAGTATGATGAATAACTATAAGACAATACCTGTGATGATCCTCGGACTGACGCTCTGTCTGATCTGGGGATTCTCCGGATGTGGTCTGACCACCGGATGCGAATATCTGAAGAACCAACTTATCTGCGGTTTTGACGGCTGGATGAAAAATTCCAGCCGTCATGCCCTCACAAGTGAAAAAGACCTGCAAGAAGAGGAAAACCAGAGCAGGCAATTTCTGTTCAGCAACACCTCCCCGGAACACAAAGCAGGAAATTGCCTGACCGTGACCTATACCCTCAAAGTAAGCGTCAACCCCATGGATAATTATAAAGTGTTCCCTCTGCTAATATACTTTAGCATGTATCTCCAAAAATGATGTGGTTTTGCCGTGTGTGTACTCACCTTCAATCAATCCAAACTCAGGGTCATAATACTTATTACCATACAGCAACACCCGATGTGTATGTCCTGCATTCATATGGACTGTTAAAATAGATACACGGGTTGGCAGAACCCGTAAATACCCGTTAAAAGCTTTCCTTTAGGCTTTGATCATACATCGCATTTTTTCCATTGCTACCCACCGGCTTCTGCTCACTTTCCTACTCTACTCCAAACCTTTACGGAATTTCTGTGGTTTTGCCTTGACTATTTACAGTCTGTTTTTCTCCATTTCCCACATTCTCAGTGGCTAGCTGCTCCAGCTTCCCTATGGTTTCTTTTAGCTCCGGCAGTTCCTGCTCACAGCTCAGGTTGTACAGTCCCTTTGCATATTCTGTCTGGATTTCTCCATTTCCCACATTTTCAGTGGCTAGCTGCTCCAGCTTCCCTATGGTTTCTTTTAACTCCGACAGTTCCTGTTCACAGCTCAGGTTGTACAGTCCCTTCGCATATTCTGTCTGGATTTCTCCATTTCCCACATTCTCAGTGGCTAGCCACGCCAGCTTCCCTATAGTTTCTTTTAACTCTGGCAGTTCCTGCTCACAGCTCAGATTGAACAGTCCCTTCGCATATGCTGTCTGGATTTCTCCATTTCCCACATTCTCAGTGGCTAGCTGCGCCAGCTTCCCTATGGTTTCTTTTATCTCCGGCAGTTCCTGTTTGCTGCTCAGATTGACCAGTCCCTTCGCATATTCTGTCTGGATTTCTCCATAAATATATTCCATAAAACCAACTCCTTCATGAATAATAAAAATCTAATCTATATTATATCAAAGCATTGTATTTTTTTCAATTTTCACCATCACTATAGTGGCCTTCTTTTATGTTTAAACACATTTTTAGGCTTACTATTCAGACGTGGCAGAAAACGAGTCGGAATGGTGGAGAGCGATGCAAACATTGTTCCGGGACAATCGGCAGTTTAGAGGTCTCCTTTTATACCATCCCTCTTTATTTTACTATAAATCCATCAAAAAATAACTTTCTTTGGGGAAAAGTGTTCCCTCTGCTAATATACTTCAGCATGTATCTCCAAAATAGAATACTCATAAGGAACAGGAAGATTATTAATCTTATAATAAATTAGTAGTCAATATAAAAATTTTGTGCTATTATACGTTTGGATTATTAGGTTCAAAATCATATAGCGTAAACGAAGAAACAAATGAAGGCAATATAGACGATACACAGCAAGGAGAGTAGAATACTATGAAACTTGTAGATTTGACTTGTAATCATTGTGGAGCATTGCTTACGGTTGATGCAGATAAAAAACAAGCGACTTGTAATTATTGTGGAACTACTCTTTTGATAGATGAGGGGGTACAGCATATCCAGTATGATAATGCTGAGGAGGCTGGGTATAACTTCGAAAAGGGGCGCCAAAGAGCGCTGGCAGAGGCAAGACAAGCACAAATAAATAGTATTAGAATGCAAGCTCAGCAAGGACATGCACCCAATCAACCCTCAAAGGCAAAAAGAGGGACTTGTTGGGAAGTTTTTCTATGGGTGTGCTTTTTCCCGATAATGCTTACTATTGTTTTGATAAAAACTGATAAATTAAAGTGGCACGTTAAAATTGTTTTGATTATACTACTTTGGTTATTTTTTATTGCTTGTGGAAAGATGAATAATAATAGCAACAAGACGGATACAGATGCGCCTTCCACTAGTACAGAGGTTAATGCAGCGAAAACAAATGCTGAAACAGATCAGTTGATTGCAGCCATAGAAAAAGGTGAGGGTATCCGAATGGCTGATAGTGGGAAAAGTGCGCCACAGTATGTCAATGTAATTGGATATGCTGTTGCAGACTATAATCAGAATTATGAGTTAGAGCATACAGATAATTTCAGAATACCGACTTATGGAAAGAACAAGTGATTCTACACATTAATCCCCTTGCGCAAAATCACATTGAGCCACTGTTCTCCGCCCCTCTCCAGCCGGACATCGGAAGTGACCCATTGTTCTTCCACCGTCAAGCTCTCAGTTTTCTCCATAAATTCCGCAAAGGAAACCTCCGTCATATCCGTGAAAAAGCGCCCATTTCTCTCTCCTGCAAAAGTCCCGTATTTAAAAGACAGATAAATCACACCATTCTCTCTCAGAGCCGTCGTCATTTTCCCGACTACATCCCGCAGTTCATCCTCCGGCAAATGCAGGACGGAAGCGCACGCCCAAATTCCATCATACCGATTTATTTCCGACAAATCCCCAAAAAGCATGTGCTTCACCTTAATTCCCGTGTGCATTCCGGCCAGCTTACACAACTCGGCAGAGCCGTCCACAGCCTCCACCAAATAACCCTGTTCCAGAAAATACTTGGTATCGCGGCCGGAACCGCAGCCAAAATCAAGAATCAGACTCCCTGGTTTCAGCTTATTCAGAAATCGGTTTTGTGTATTTGCAAAATCTACCGCCACAGTCTCCTCCGCAAAGCGCTTTGCATTTTGCTCATAATATTCAATCGTACGCCTCATGACATTATACCTCCTCACCGGTTGATCAGTTGCTTCCGCCTCCTAAAATAATAGACAAATCCCGTGGCATCCGCCAGAGCCCAACCGATGGGCACTGCCCACCAGATACCCACAACATTGACTGCCGGAATCGCGGAGAGCACATATGCCAGAACCACCCGCGTTCCAAGAGAAATAACTGTGAGCACCACCGACATTCCGGGCTTTCCCAGCGCCCGATAAAGCCCGTACAGCAGAAACAGGCAACCGATACCGCAGTAAAAGCTCCCCTCAATCCTCAGATAACGGACCCCTTCCGCAATAATAGCCGACTCTTCAGCCTTCACAAACAGAAGCATCAGCGGACGGGCGAATATACAGACGACCGCTGACACTGCGATGCAAAAGCCCACCGACACGGCCACGGCTCCCCGAAATCCGGCGCGTATGCGCTCCTCTTTGCCTGCGCCGAAATTCTGGGCAATGAATGTGGAAAAAGCATTCCCGAAATCCTGCACCGGCATATAAGCAAATGCGTCCACCTTCACCGCGGCGGCAAAGGCGGCCATGACTTCTGGCCCGAAGCTGTTGACCACTCCCTGCACCAGCAAAATCCCCAGATTCATAACCGACTGCTGCACACAGGTCAGTACCGAAAACCCGGCAATCTCCCGCATACAGCTCCATCGAAACCGCCGCTCTTCCCGGCTTATTTTCAGGCACGGAACCCGGAGCAACGCATACACCGTGATACCGATTCCCGAGACATACTGGGCAATCACCGTGGCCTCCGCCGCCCCGGCCGCTCCCCGCTCCAGACCAATCACAAACCACAGATCAAGCCCAATGTTTAGCACTGCAGAAATCGCCAGAAATACCAGTGGTACTACTGAATTTCCCACAGCCCGCAACAGCGAGGCAAAATAATTATAGAGAAACGTGGCAAAAATTCCGCAGAATATTACGGCCAGATAGCTGCGCATATCCCCCCACACTTTCTCCGGCACCTGCAAAAAAGGCTGAATAAAGTCAAGAAAAACAAACACGAGGATATTCAGAACAATCGTGAGGCACAATATCAGGACAAAGGAGGCGCAGATGCCCTCCTGCAGCCCTTTTTCATCCCTCTCTCCAAAACGAATGGAAAAATATGTCCCGCTCCCCATGCACAGCCCCAGAAGGATTGAAGTCAAAAAGGTCATGAGCGCAAAGGAGGAGCCCACCGCAGCCAGTACATTGGGGCCCAGGAATCTCCCCACAATCAGCGTATCGGCCACATTATAACATTGCTGCAAAAGATTTCCCAATATCATGGGCACAGCAAAACGCAGCATTGATTTCATCGCTGCGCCCTGTGTCATATCTGTATTCATATACAACCGTTCCCCCTGATTTTATTGTTGCTACAGTGCATCATTGAGAACAATCCGTTCTTTCTCATACTGTCTGACCAGATTTTCATAAGAGACAAACCGCACCAGCTCCCGTATGGGATTGTACATCGACGCGGAAATAATATCCATGAATTGATCGTATCTGGACGCATCCGCTATGATGCCAAAATCCGCTCTAAAATCCTGCAATTCATAAAACTTGCTCAAAGAATTCCTCATATCTGTCGTATGCTCTACCTCATAAAAACCGCAGGGCAGCCTTCTCTCATTAAACCAAATCACGTCCACGGTCTTTGCTCTTCTCGTCAATGAGGAATATGTAAATTCCGGCATCGTGTCCAAAGTAGTTAAATCACACAACTTTGTTTCAAGGAACTTCTTATTTTTGTCCTGTGCAGCCACATAAGTCTGAAGCCTTTTCTTATTGCCTATCTCAATGATGATTCCCTGATAATAGGCATGCGTAAAGACTTCGTCCGATCTCTGGTTATGAGGCGTTATACTCAGTCTTCTTAAGACATCCTCTTCCTGCGCTTTCAATGCCCATAAGCCCGGTTTAATCCTGAAAAACACATCCGGATGCACCTGTACGATCCGGCGGATGCTGGCCTCCGGTGTTCTGGTTTTCCATGTGGATACATCCACTATCTGATTTAATTGCTGGAATGTTGCATACCCGCCATTCCGCTCCATTGCTTTGACAACATCTTCCTTCTGCGCCATAACTACACCTCATTATAGTACTCGGCCGCCTCCCGACTCGAATATGGACACATTATATCATATATTCTCCACAAAAAGAAGAAGGTAAGCCTCTATATCCACGTTCTGTTGTTCACCGGTTTACCATGTCCAAAATATATTTTCAGTTTCCCCATGCCGCTGATTTGTCTTGCGCTTTGCTTCATCATTTTTTCATCCATATAAAGCATCGCCACCGTCGGAAAAAACATATTCATCAAAGCATCGCCGACAAATAATCCATCACCTATTTTGAGTCCTATGGAACCATTTGTATGTCCCGGCATTTCCACAACCCGTGCATCCACACCATACGCACTCAGGTTGTCGCCATCTTTCAGATAAACCGTCGGTTCAAATACATCCAGCACATCTTTTTCAAAACTCTGGAGAGATACGGATAATACGATTTTGCCCAGAAAAGTCTTTGCCGATAAAAGCTGCATTCTATTATCAGGTATCAGATTCCTGTCCTTTTCGTGCATGGCTATCGGCACCGACAAAGCATCAGCGAGATACGCTGCATTCTGACAATGATCCAGATGTCCATGCGTTAGTACAATTAAATTTACAGAAAACTTCCTGCATTGTTTTAACACCTTTTCCCTATACTTTTTCCTTCCCGTATCGATCAATATGGCATTGCCATTTTCAGCCACAATATAGCAGTTCACATTGCCGCAGACAATTCTATGTATTTCCATTTTTTCCCTTCCTGTTCCCGTAAATCTCTCCATTAAATCTTAATCAATCAAGCCCTGTTTCTTTAGTCTGGCTCTGATTCCACCGCTTGTCCTGCCATGCTCCCTCGCAATTTCAGGTATTTTCATGCCAGACTGAAATTCGGCTGCCAGTCTCTGATCTTCCTCATCAGTCCATGCAGCGCCAATGTTTAGCGAACCATTCCTGACAATTGTTTTGCCGTCTTCCAGACTACCTTGTGCTCCTGAAGCGACAAAAGCTTCCACAATCATTTTCTGGAGTATTGCCGGGTACATTAAAAGCTGATACTCATATCCTTCTTGACTGACCTTACTTACCGTTTTAACGCCCATTTCCAAGCCTTTATCCGTCCCGACCTTCACAAACCTTCCTTCTCTTTCCTCCTCAATCGTCAGCCCTTCCGATACAAGATAATTCCATATCGCAGTTGTAGTGACTTTTTTTACATTTTCGGCGCTGCAAATGTCATTCAATTTATCTTTTATATCACTTATATAATAGTACTCTGCATATACAAATTTTCCTACATCTTCCTGATTAAGATAAAAAACACCTTTTTTCTCTCGGCTTTTCCGCTTTAATCTCTTTTCCTCACCCTCATCCGGATTTCCCTCATCGACTTTTATGCTGAGGACCACATTGGAATTATCCTCCATAAATTCTTGGATTTCATCAATAAATCTCTGCCCATATTTATTAAACTTGTTTTCCGCAACACCGGAGACAGCAAGCATTTCCTGTTTGTTTTTAGGCGCCTTGGCACACATATCAATTAATGTCTTATCGCTAAAAACAATATATGGAGGCAGCGCCTCCTCCTTTGCAATAACCAGCCGCAGTTGGCGGAGCTTATCAAACAACTGAAAGCCCGCAGCAGTAAGGGAGTCTGTACTTCTTGTCTTCCTTCTTTTGCTGCTTTTATATTCCTTTCGCTCTTCAAATGTTCTGACTACAATGTGAACATTTTCTTCTTTTAGTCCACTGATATTTCCCATACGGAGAACGCTGTATTCTCCATCAGTCTGAACAATATATCCCTCTTCCAACATCCGGGCAATCAACAAGCGAAGCTCACTTTCACTTCTATGTGCCAAAACTCCGTAGGATTTATAAGCAGTTGCGCCTATTTCTTTTAATCTGGCACGATTTGCCCCGAGTAAAGTCCCGAGAACAGTCGCCTGTCCATATCTTCCTTTGGTCTCCGCAATGCAATTAATCACCCATTTTGCATCATCGGTCATATCCATTTCCGTATATTCACGATGACAATTTCCACAATTGTCACAGGAAGCATTAACCTTCTCACCAAAGTATTCCAATATATAGTTTCTCAGACATGCTGTCGTTCTGCAATATCCTTCCATGACTTGAAGTCTGTGGGCGTCTCTTTGCCTAATCAGCTCTATATCAGCAATATCCATACCCTCAAACTCCTTCCTGTCAAGAAGAAATTTATTGATCACCACATCCTGTGCGGAGAACAAAAGAACGCATTGCGCATTTTCGCCGTCACGCCCCGCGCGTCCGGCCTCCTGATAATAATTTTCCATACTCTGCGGCATATTATAGTGGATAACAAATCTCACATTGGATTTATCAATTCCCATTCCAAACGCATTGGTGGCCACTATGACGGGCATCCGGTCATAAATAAAATCATCTTGATTGTTCTTTCTTGCCGTATTATCCATTCCGGCGTGATAAGCGGTCACCGGAACGCCTCGCCGAGACAGTTTTTCATACAGGGAATCTACATTTTTTCTTGTTGCACAATAGACAATACCGCTGTCATTCGGATGCTTATCAATGTAATTCATAACAAAATCATCCTTGTGTTTCCCTGAGACATGCTCCACACTATAATACAGATTTTCTCTGTCAAATCCCGTTACAATAACTTTCGGATGATTCAGTTTTAAGATACATTCAATATCAATTTTTACTTCCTCTGTGGCCGTCGCCGTAAATGCGCTTACGATCGGTCTATCAGGCAGGCTCTCTATAAAATCCACAATCTTTAAATAGCTCGGCCTGAAATCCTGCCCCCACTGTGAAATGCAGTGGGCTTCATCGACAGTAACCATGGAAATACTTCCGTTTAGCGCAAATTGCATGAATCTCGGGCTTTCCAGTCTCTCCGGCGCTACATAAATAATCTTATAAGTGCCCTTCACCGCCAGACTGAGCGCTTTCGATATCTGCGTTTCCGTCAATGACGAATTGATGAAGGCCGCATGAATTCCTGCTTCATTCAAGGATTTCACCTGATCCTGCATAAGAGAAATCAGAGGCGAGATCACGATCGTGATGCCCGGAAGCAGTAAAGCCGGCACCTGATAGCATATGGATTTGCCCGCACCGGTAGGCATAATTGCCAATGCATCACTTCCCGACAGAATGGAATGAATAATATCCTCCTGCCCTTTTCTAAAGGAATCGTATCCAAAATATGTCTTTAATATCTCTGAAGCACTCATATCTGCTTTTCCTCACTTGTGCCGTGGCTAAAATATATCTTCCTCCGCTATGCGTTTCTCATCCTCGTCGGCATTCAGCGCAGCTACAAGACTCTTCAGCTTCCGCGGTGTCATATGCTCCTTATAATGAAGCCCCTCGTTGGTTATATGCAGAACAGGATATCTGCCTTTTGTCTTTATAATATAGTGTTTATCTATCAACCAATAGATAGCAGCATTGAGGTCCTCCCTCGACATATCAGAGAGAGAATTGTATTCCGGCACGGCATATAATTTATGTTGTGTAATGCTTTTCGATTGTGAGCCCCGAAGCACTCTGATCAAAACCGATACCCCAAAGTAATACTTATCACTGATATGTACCAATGCGCATAAGATAGTCTCCGCAATCTCATAGCTGCTATGGTTTTTATATTCCGGAAATCTCTCGGCATCAACACCTATAGCGGCATTACTGTCAAGGATTTTCTGCTCCCAATTCTCCTTAACATTCTTTTTATCCGCCGTCTGCCGGATTGGTTCATCAGGTTCCGATAATTCATGCCCCATCATCAGATAATACTCATGCTTTGACATGGTGTTGTTGCAGCCCCTGTTGTCCTTGCTGTAATTCGTACAGCCAAGGAAACACTCACCTCCTTTTTTGGGTGTCTTTATCACAAGATAACCGTCCTGACACTCCGAACACTTCATAATGGAAAGCTTTTTCCCTGATATATTATTGGTCATAAAACTGCAGACTTCCGGCTCATTGGTACACAGGTAGAGACGCAGTCCATAAGACGTCTTATATTTGAGTTGCATGGGAAATCCACAAATCGGACACTTCTTTTTCCCGATAAGAACCGGTTCCCCCTCTGACCATTTCCCGCGCAAATAGACATTTTTATATTCTTTCTTTATCTCCAGCAAAAATTCAGACGGATTTTGCTCGGGCGCAATAAAATACACACGATTTTTCGTTCGCGTCATAGCCACATAGAACAGCCTGCGCTCCTCGGCATATTGCATCGATGTATCTTCCCTCACCACCAGAGAGAGCACCGGATCGTCCTCTATTTTTGCCGGAAAACCATAGGTCTCATTTCTGCCATTGACGACAATTACATTGTCATAACCCAAACCTTTAGATGCATGCGCAGTCATATAGGTAATATCCAGCTCCGGATATTTGACTGATTTTACTTTTGCACCGCGATTGATATACTCAAACAATCCGGTTCTTGTCAATCTGTCGCCGTCAAACCCAAATCTCCCAAGCAAAAGTATCTTGGATGCACGGGTATCTCTGCCCTCCTCTTTGTCATAAGCGATAATCTGCTCCAGCGCGGTCTGTACCGCATATGCTATCGCATAGTTTACTCCGCTCCTCCTGTCGGAATTCGGAGCTTTGGTCGCGCTGTCATAGGTATAAATAATCACCGGCTCATCGATGTGTTTTGGCGAGACAAGAGATTTTTGTATCTGAGATGCATTCTTTTGAATAAAATTACCCGCAATATCAATTACCTCCTGAGAATTCCTGTAGGTACGCACAATCTTCATGAGTTTTGCATAGCCCATTTTCTCCTCAAACTTTGTAAACAACGTAATGTCGGAGCCACTGAAAGCATATATAGACTGCCAATCATCACCAACTGCAATGATCTTTGCATCAGTCACCTCCGAAAATGATTTAACCAAGTCAAAACGCTGTCTGGAGATATCCTGATACTCATCCACAATAAGATATTGAAAATCCAGCTTCTGCCGCATCTCCTTTACTTCACACAAAACTCTGGCGGATTCGTTAATCATATCTTCAAAATCGACAGCATGTTTTTCCACAAGCAACTTTTTATATTCCAAAAAACAGGCGTGACAAATATCTAGAAACAACTTTGTTCTCACATTGGAAGTTTTTCTTGAAAGTTTGTCAAAATCTCTTTCATCGTAACCATTGACTTTAAAGTTTCTGATGAAGTTAATCACAAGAAACACAAGCCGGCTGATATATTTGTTCTCTTCGGAAGAAACCAACTTTTTCACAATTTCTTCGTTGGAGCGCCTTTTCAGTTCAAACCCATGTTTTAATAAACTTTCCTCCAAATGTTGGGATATGCTTCTGCCATCGCGAAAAGACGAAAAGGTATAGAGCAGTTCCGTGCCATGCTTTCTGTGCAGACATATCTTGTCATTAATCGCCTTTTTATACGCGGAAAGCACCTCCTCATCATAGAGAAAATTCTTCCCGTCTTCCGTAATTCCAAAGTGCTCTATATAAGCTACATGCTCACCCTGCGTAATCATAAAGTCGGGGGTATACGGCTTGCGGGACATCAGAATATGATACGGATATACTGGCTCATAAACATAATCTATACTGTTGAGATATAGGAAATTGGCTATCTCCACTTCCTGTACCGATCTCACTATTTCATTTTGAATCGTAATCTTTTTCTTGCTATTCCTATCGATAACTTCCTCTTTAAAATCATCCAGTTCACTGCGCATCGTCGCATAATTGGCATTTGCCATATAATTAAAAAAGTTATTGATGTCATCGCCTTCATAAGGCGCATCAAAATAAGACGCAAAAAACAGGATAAGACTGTTCACCACACTGGGATCTCTGAGAACCTTATCCTTAAAATAGCTTTGAACGCAATAATATAATTTGCTGCCATCCACGATGTTCAGTTTTTCAGGATCATTTTTGTGCAAAATTGCATTTCCTGTTGAATGAAATGTTGCAATGGGACAGGGAATATTTAAGTCCTTATTAATTCTTGCCTTCAACTCATTTACAGCTTTATTCGTAAATGAAATAATGAGAATCTGTCCCGGATCGACTCCCTGCTTTTCTACAAGATACTTTACCTTAGCGGCAACTGTTGTTGTCTTACCTGCCCCCGCTCCGGCTATTACCAGACTGTAATCCTCATCCGAGAGCACCACCCTTCTCTGATCATCGTCAAGGCTGATGGCCGGATCAACTTCTTTGAGGATAGTATCCAAATATCCCTTTTCTTCATCCATCTTTTGACTTATATATTTGTCGTTTGCCTTTTGTACCAGTGCATCGATACTTTGATACGACATATATGCATTTTTTGCCCTGTCTGCATCAAAACCATTTTTTTCGCAATAAAACTCCAAAGTATCATTTTCATCCATAGATATAAAGAGCTTCATCACATCAGCATACTTCTCTGTCTCCGCTGTATACTCTTTTCTCGACACATAATGATTGCTTTTCTGCAGTTCTTTTATATAGTTTTCCCATGCGATAAGTTCCACACATCTGCCAGAAACCTGGCTCTCTTGCTTGGGCTTGATTCTATTTCTCTTAAAAAGGTATTCCAATACTTTCATAATCTTCCCTTTAGTACCTGCCCTCCATGCCTCACTTTTCTGCCCGTTTAATCTGGCTACCGCAAATTAAGTGTTTACTTCTATATATTACCATAAGAGCGCTCAATTTGCTATAACAATAGCATGTTCTTTGAGCCACCTGGCTACTCCGTCGTTTTCATTGCTGTCAATGATACCCGTAGCCAGAGCTTTTAATTCCTCCACCGCATTTTCTACGGCATACGCCTCATCAGACACCTTAAACATGGGAATATCATTAACGGCGTCTCCGAAAGAGACGACCTTGCTGCAATTCCAGATTTTCTTAAGTTTTTCTATGGCATGGGCTTTGGTCGCACACGCGGGCATGATCTCACACCAAAATTCCGGTCTGTATAATTCCTGCTGAATCGTACAATGATATCTATTATCCTTTGAAAAAACATCATATATGGGAGCAAGTTCCTCTTTTTCTCCGATGCAGGTAAAATAAAACATATCTCCTTGATATAGCTTTTCCTCACTCTCCACAGGCCGCAGGCGCCTGTCTCCCTTTCTGTTGCTCAGGTATCTCCTGATTCCCTCATTTTCCTTCTCCGTAATCCATGACACCCGTTCAACTCCATCTACAAAAGAATAGACCAGCGGACTGATATTGTACTTGCAAAGAACATGCTTTACCGCATTTAGTTCCTCTCCGCTGAATCTCTCCTGCGACAATATTTCCCCTGTGGCCGCCTGAAAAATGAACGCTCCATTATATGCAATGACCGGAATATCTGTAGACAGTCCTTCTGTAACTACCGAAGCCGATACCAATGATCTTGCCGTAGCATAGGTAAACAGCATTCCTTTACTCACCAGATCATTGATGATCTCTATGCTCTCAGGGTTAATGCGATCGCTTCGGTTCAACAGCGTTCCGTCCAGATCCGTTACATACAATACTCTTTCCATCGCCTGCTCCTATTTCTCATCCTTTTGTTATCTATTCCTTGTTTTCTTTCTGCAAGTCAGGTTTTCTTCCCAGATATCTGCAGACTCTGCTCCTGTATGCCGCATATTCCTCTCCAAATACCTTCGGTAAATAAGATTCCTCCTGCAAAATCTGAATGTGCAGCATAATGATTGCAAACATGGAAAACACAAATAATATCCAGTTAAAGAACATCAACAATATTCCCAGATACACCAGATCAAAACCTAAAAACGCCGGATTCCTGCTATACCTATATATCCCGTCCGTAATCATTCTGGTCTCATCCGCCTCCGCGAGTCCGGCTCTCCAACTATCCCGCATGGTAATCACCGCCGCTGCAAAGATTACGTCTCCAACCAATCCCAAAATACATCCCGCCGCAATAAAGCCTTCCGGCAGATATGATTTCGTCAGGATAATGCTAATCAGCTCCACTGCCACCACGGAATAGGTGGCAAGCTTCAAAATCACCTCCACATAAAAGACCCTGTCCCTGCGTCTGCCTCGGGCCATCTGGTCTGTCCTGATACCTTTCCTTTTTTGTAAAAGCATTTTCCCGATATAGATTCCATAGAAAATTGCCAAAATAACAAGCCCTGCTATCCTATTCATTATTTTTACTCCATACGTCTTTAAAACTCTTGCTGTATTTCTACAGAATCAAGCTTTCTTTTCCCTCCGTCTGTTTTTATATATACTTCATTTTTGGAAGTAGAAAATAGTATGTTGGAAGCAACCGGTTCAACCGATATTTCTACTACATACAAATCGGGAACAATTTCATTGTTACAACCCACTTTTTCAAAAGAAATCTGAATACTTTCCGTGCTGACATAAGGCTTCATCTGCCCTATTCTTTCAGAAATCTTTTTATTAATTGTATCTCTATCCGTTTTAGAAAGTTCTACTCCTTTTACAATCCCACCATCGGATATTCCCCATTTTATAATCCCTATTCCTGATATCCTACTATTTAAGAATGCATTAATATATATTTCAGCAGTATCCACAATTGAATTACATGGATTATTTCCTTTTATTTCTTTAAATTCAACATTTCGCTTCTCGACTTCTTCTATTTCTTTTCCCAGTTCATACTTAATAATGGGCCTCTCATCAGGTATTACTTCTCTGTCCTTATGATCAGCAACAAACACTTTCAACTCATTATTGAACACTCTTCTATAATCAAAATTGACTCTTCTATACCTTCCTATGTAGTTTCTTTGTGCGTCTAAATAGATTTGATTATAGCCTTCCGGCACATCCAGTCTTAAATTTGCTGTCAAAATAAACTGTATGCCCTTCATCTTTCCCATTATATTTAAAAGTTGACCTGCAATATAAGTATCCAGCATTGCAAATGGTTCATCTATCAACAAAACACTCTCCTGCGGCATATTATATAAGATATTTAATATCCAATAATAGGTTTGCACGCCTCCTGACATCAAATTATATGATTTATCATTTGACTTTGACAATTCCACTTTATATGGATTCTCTATCCCCATTTCATCCAGTAGTTTATTAGCATTTTTTATCATTTCCCCGTTCAATCTACGCTTGTGATTAATAAATTCGCCACTGAACAAATATATGATATCCCGATTAATTGATAAGATCTTTTTCATTTCATCAAAAGATTCAACTATGATTCCAGAATGATTATTTCTATAAGACTTGCATAAACAGATATGATTATTCTGATCCGTAAGCTCCAATTTTATCATTGTTTCATTTTCTTCGCACCTATATTGCATTATCTCATGATTTTGCAGCATTGAATACAATATTGCAAGGATTGTTGTCTTTCCGCATCCATTTAATCCCCGTATAATATTAACTTTATCTCTGCAAAATGCCATCTCTACTTTTTGAAAAATACCAAATTCCGTTACCGTCAAATTTTCAATAATCATGTTTCTCCGTCTACCTGATGTATATCTCCTGCCACCTTTATCTTTGTGTATATACTATCACACAAACACCTGTGTTGCCATAAAAATATAACAATCCGCCATCCAAAATCAAAAATAGACTTCTAAACATGCAAAATTTCACTAGGTCGAAATTGGCGATATGTTTTTATTTTTTTACAGATACTCTCAATTACGTATGTGTTTATGACGTTTTCGTTGCTTTTTAATAATCCCGGATTATATATTGCATTATGAGAACTCTTCCATTCTTTTAAAAAATCCTGTAGAAAGCAATCCAATCAAACATACAATTATTCCCGTAGGAATCAGCACAAGATAAACAGCCTCACGGAACTCATCAAACAAAAAACCATAAACCATCTGTCCAACTGGCTGGGCACACATGGTAATAACTGATGTATAAGCCATTACTTTTCCGATTAAATAATCCGGCGTACTCTGCTGAATCATCGCCACTGCAAAGATAGAAAAAATGCTGATTGCGACCTGCATACCACAGAAAGCAACAATATTCACTGCATATCTGATCACCGCACCGGACTGAAAAAGAAATACAGCTCCAGCAGGAATAATACAGATACCGATTGCCGCAAGTACAAACGCCAATCTGCCAAACTTCAATTTCCTCGTGAGAAGCCCCGCAGCAATACTCCCCAAAATAGTTGCAACCGCCAGCGCACTCTCCGCCCCGCCGTAATATTTTGCGTCCAGCCCAAGCACAGTCCGCACAATAAAGGGAAGTCCTACCAGCATAATACCCATAACAAAAAAACGGGAAAGCGCTGCCAAAATCAGCATTTTCATAATATCTGACCGTTCTTTTGCAATAAAGCAAATGCTGTTAAAGAAATCATCCTTTACCATGGACCAAACATTCCCCTGATAATCCCTGGGCTGATAACCCAATTTTATGAAACACTCAAATAACGCTGTAAGAAAAAAGCATACCACACTTGCATACATCACGGGCTTTAGTCCCCAGGCTGCATATAGGATACCGCCCAGCAGAGGAGCAATCAAATAAGAGATTGAGGCCACCTGATTCACAACCGCATTTCCCTTAATAATATTATCCCCTTCCAGCATCTGAGGAATACACGCCTGCACTGTAGGCGTCTCAAATGCCCCAAAAACGGAAAGAATCACAAGCAGTAGCCCTATCACCACAATGGCATTCTTTCCGGACAAAATAACTGCTGCACATAAAACAACTGTCCCTGTCAAAGCATCCAGCGCCACCATAATCTTTCGCCTGTCCGTCCGGTCAGCAAGAATGCCCCCAAGAGGTGATAAAAGGATTGTGGGAACCGTCGCAATAGATAAAAGACCCGCAAATACTGCTGCCGAACCGGTCGCTTCCATCACATACATTGACAGTGCCAGCCGCAATATATAATTGCCAAACAAAGAACTTGCCTGCCCCAGCACCAGGAGCGCAAAATTTTTTGTAAACAATTTCTGTCCTATCCATTACTCCTTTCTTTCTTCCATATAATCCTTTAATATCCTCTCTGTTCTCCCATACATCCCATCTTCTATGATTGGAAGCCCCATTACCGTAAGAATGTCCGCAATAAATCTGCACTTATGCTGAATTTCTTTTGCATCTGCCGGAAATACAGACGGCATCAGCCAGAAATTGATAAGCGGGAGCAGCTCGGACAGCTCTTTTGCATATTCTGTCCGGATGGAGCCATCCCGCCGTCCTTCTTCAATCAGTTCAAACCACAGGGGAGTCAGTACTCGCCGGTTCGCCCCCACCGCAGCCGCCAGAATACGCGGGTCTTTCAAGATAGGGACCGCCTGTGTATTGATCTCTTCCCGCTCTTCATCAACACTATCGAGGGCAAGCACCTCCCGGATCTTCTGCAGTCCATTCAAATCAGAACGTCCCCTGACGGCCTCAAAAGGATTATTTTCAAAAAACATCTGATCCCCCAGGGCATGCATGACTTCTTCTTTGCTCTGAAAAAAACGGTAAAACATCCCCTTTGCCCCGCCTGCCCGCTCCATAATGTCAGTGATGGCGGTCTCTTCATAACCTTTTGATAAAAACAATTCCTTTGCCGCATCCAAAATTTCTTTTTTCCATTGTTCCGGCAGCTTTTTCACTGGTCTTGCCAATTGCCCTGCCTCCTTTTTATAGTTATTGACCTCTAGTCAATAACTATTATATAAAAATGGCAATGACATGTCAATAAATCTATGTACTTTTTATCATGCTGTTCAATGTGAGCCCATATGAAGTCCTTCAGCAGTCATCTTCCTGTGAAGCTTCAAAGCCATTAATAAGGCGACAACGGCAGCCAGCACATCTGCAGCAGGCTGCGCATAGAGAACACCATTCAAGCCCCAGACCATAGGTAGAAGCCAGATGACTGGCACAAAGCAGATTCCCTGCCTGCAGGCACCAAGAATACAGCCTTCTTTTGCCTTTCCCATTACAAGGAACAGGAAAGAATACACGGTATAAAACCCAAAGAGTATAAATGAAAGCCCGTTTGCCCGCAGTGCAGCCGCCCCCACATGAATCATCTCTGTGTCGCCTTTTGTGAATAATGACATGATTTGAGTTGGGAATACCGCTGCCACCAGACCAAAAATCACACAAAATATTGTTGACCATAGAATGGAAATCTTGATAGCTTCATGCAGACGGTCAAACTTTTTTGCCCCATAACTAAATCCGGCAATTGGCTGGAAACCTTTCAAAAAGCCAAAGACAATGAGCGTTCCCATGGACATGATCTTTGTAACCGGCCCCATTGCGGCAAGTGCAGACCTTCCGTATTCCTTTGCGGCATTGTTGATCATACTGATTGACATACTTGTCAACAGCTGAAATATCAATGTAGGGATTCCTATCTTCAGGATCTCTGACATGATTTCTTTTGTAAAGCTGCAATCCCTTATATGAAATTTGAATACACTTTTTTCCCGAAAAATATAGCACAAGTAAACCAGTGTAGAAACAATTTGGGAAATAGCTGTAGCAATGGCCGCTCCAGCAACTCCAAGATCCAGCACATAGATAAAAACCGGATCTAATACCACATTCAATACAGCGCCCGCCATCAACGCACACATAGCTGTTTTTGCGCCCCCTTCACTGGATACAATATTATTCATGGTGACATTGAACACATTAAAAATCGAAAATGTAATATAAATTCGGGCATAGGTCATAGCATAAGGCATCACACTCTCCAATGCGCCCGTCTGCTCCAGTATCGGTCTTAGGAAAATGACAGAACAGATAATGATGGCTGTCCCTATCATTATGCTGCTATACAAGGCGGTGCTCGCTACTTTATTAGCCGTATCTTCGTCATTACGTCCCAGCAGTCTCGAAAGATAAGCCGCCGCACCGTTTCCGAACAAAAGCCCTAAACCTACAATGATCTGCCCAAGGGGAAAAGCCACCGTAACCGCCCCCATCTGATCCGTTCCCAATCCGCCCACAAAATATGTGTCTGCCAGATTATACAGTGCATTAATCAACATCCCCACCATCGTCGGCAGCCCCAGTGACAGCAGGGCTTTCGGTATTGGAGTGTTTCCCAAAAGTTCCATTTTCTTGTTCTGTTCCTTCATGTTGTATGCTCCTTCCACTCGGCATTTACTATTAACTATACTACTGTAAATTATAGTAGTTGCGTAACAAAAGGTATACTACTATAATTTATAGTATCTGTCAAGTAGAAGAAGGAGAGAGACATGGCTACAATCGATTTAATTGTAC
>JAIDDH010000068.1 GCA_029055435.1 Acetatifactor sp. | reverse complement strand
TTGTTGCAGTGTGTGTGCTGTTTGTGATTTGCTGTGTAGCGGTGCTTGCGGGCAGAGCATGGAGAGGACGGAGCGCGGGGCGGAACCAACATGTGGAAGAGGATGGAAAATCAGGAATCGGAGAAATTTCGCTCTGGTGTCTGCTGTGCATTCCGGTGCTTGGTTATTTCCTGTTGGCGGCGAGGATGTCGCCTTATCTGGTGGACCGTTATGTGATGCCGCTGTTTCCGTTTCTTGTGCTGGTGCTTACGCTGGCAGTGTGCAGAGTGGGACTTTTGTATCTGGGCGCGGGAGAAGGGAAAGATAGAGCTGTGCGCCTTGTCGGATTGATGCTGGCGGTTGTGACCCTGGCATGTCAATTGTGGAATCCCCTGCGCTATCAGGACTCTTATCTGTATCGGGGGTATGACGAGCAGTTGAAGATAGCGGAGGACTATGCCCAGTATCCCTGTATCTGTATTTATGAGGGTGTGGGTTACTATGAGAATCTGTTGGAGTTTGCCCGTTATGACAGGACTCTGCTTCTGACAAAGCAGGAGCTTGCGGACAGGCAGGATTATATTTTGGGTTCGGCTGCAGTGGTGGTTCTTTTAAAGCATGGTAAGGATAGAGAACCGGTCAGCAGGATTTTATGGGAAAAATACCACATGGACTGTGTGAAAGTCCTTCTGGAAAATGGGGAGGCTTATGGGGATACAGTGTTGCTGTTTGGTGTGGTTTTTGACGATTAATGATTAATGGAATTGAGGAATTAAAAGGAATTAACGGAATTGGTGGAGAAGCGAGATGGGAAATCTTCCTTGGATGGTTCAAATTTTGATATTGGCGGTCTGGATGCTGGCTATTCCGACAGCGGCCGGGGCCTGTTTTCGCCCGGCTCTGGGGGCGGAAAGAAGGAAAAGCGGGAATAAGCTGCTCTTTTTCTGGGTGAGCGGGCAAATGCTTTTGTGGGGAGTTTTTCAGTTGATTTGTGTGCCCCTTGTGCTTTTGGAGCGGGAGTTTGGACTGGTGGTGAAATTGTTTGGGATTGCCGCTGTCCTGCTTGCGGTCTGCGGAGTGGTCTTGTCCATAATGTCCGTAAGGCGGCAGGGGAGTCTGCGGGTTCTTGCGTCTGCAGATAGTGAGAGGTTCTTCTCAAAAGGGAAAGCATGGCTGTGGATTTTGTTTGCGGCGCTGCTTTTATTGCAATTGGTGCAGGCGGTGCGGCTGGCTTACAGGGACGGGGACGACGCATATTATGTGGCGGTTTCCACAATCACGGAAAACGCGGAAACTATGTATCAGAAGCTTCCGTATACCGGAGGCACTACCGAAGTGGATATTCGTCACGGACTTGCGCCCTTTCCCATCTGGATTGCTTTTCTGGCAAGGGTGAGCGGAGTGCGGGCTGTCAGCGTGGCTCATGTGGCGGTGCCGTTGCTTTTAATTCCCATGACTTATGGCATTTTTTATCTGTTGGGGAAAAAGCTGTTTGCAAAGCGGGAAAGATTCCTTCCGCTGTTTTTGATCTTTACGGAGCTGCTTGTGATTTTCGGGGATTATTCTTTTTATACGGTGGAAAACTTTATGATTGCCAGAAGCAGGCAGGGGAAGGCCGCACTGGGAAGCATTGTGCTGCCAATGCTGTTTTTATTATTACTGACGCTTCTGGAGCGGATGCAGGAGAATCAAAAATTTGGCGTGGGGAATTGGATTTTGCTGTGCTGTGCGATTCTGGCGGGATGCCTGTGCAGTACGATGGGGGCGTTTTTGCTCTGTATGCTTTTGGCGGTGACAGGACTGTGCGCGGCGGTCAGCTATAGAAAGTGGAAAGTGCTGGTGCCTTTGGCGCTCTGTTGCGTGCCCTGTGTGTGTTATGCGCTGATTTATGTGTTGATGTAATGGAGAAAGGTACACGATAGCCTTGGCAGTAACTGAAAAAGATACTTAAATTAGAACTGACGGAGAAATAGTATCTGTAATATTGACTAAAATAAGATTCAAGCATATAATTAATCAAAATGCGGAAAAAGATTGGATTTGCAGGGAGAATGGAATTATGGTTGATATGAATATGATTATTGCGAATAACATTATGGATTTTTTGAAAAAGCAAAATAAAAAGCAGATAGATATGGCTGATGCAATTGGCACAACAAAGCAAACCGTAAATAAGATGCTGAATGGTTCCCGTCTGATTAATGCAATGGAACTTAAGAAGATTTCCGATTATCTTGGTGTCACAATGGATGAATTGACGCAGCTGCCGGATGTTATACAGGAAGAAAATGTGGTTCATGCTTTCATGGGAAAGGTTGCATCGCAGCAGGCGAAGGAAGCATTGATAATTGCAGATAAGTTGTCAGATATGATTCTGTTCCATAGTCGTGTGAGAGAAAATGGGGCACTGATGATGGAACCTTGGGGTGATGATTAATGGGAAATGTGTTAGAAGCGAGCTTATACAAAAAGAAAACAAAACGGTTTGAGAGAATTGCTGATATTTCAAGAGAGTTTTCCGGTGCTTATTGTGGAAGCTCCATTCTTGGAGTAACAATATTTGGGGTTGTAGAGAATTATGCAAGAAAAAGAGAACTCTCCTTGGAAATTCTGAGATACCCATTTAAAGATGCAGAGTTATGGGCGTTTGCCTTTGTAAAAAAAGGAACTATTTTTTTGTGCGTAAATTCTGAACTTGCTATATGTAAGCAGATTTTTGCTGTAGCACATGAGTTATATCATATTCGTTGCTATGCAGAAGGTATAGATACTGACACAATTCGAACCGGCTCCATGTTAGAGTCTAAAGTAGTTGATGAAGCTGCAATGACACAGGAGGACTTGGAGGCAAATGCTTTTTCCGGCCTTTTATTAATGCCGGATGGTTTAATGAGAGAGCAGGTTTCGTTATATGGAATCACTAGAGAGAGTATTGGGGTAGATGATATTTTGACCTTAATGGAATTATTTGCACTTCCGTATAAGGCAGTGGTATTAAGGCTATATGAGGGACAGATCATCACAGAATCCAAAGCTGGAGAATTTTTAAAATATGATTCGTCATATATTTCAAAACGGATCGAACTTACCGGAAAAGCAAAACAATGGCAAATGAATAGTGTAGGAATAGAATATTTTGGAAGTCTGCTGGATAACTTGGAATTCAATTCTGAGAATGAGCTTCTTACGGAAAGCAGAGAATTTACGGATAGGAAATTCTTAGAAGAAATCAAAGCAAGTTTTCATAAGAACGGATAAAGAGCCTATGCAGAAAGATAAATATGCCCTCTTAGATACGGATTTTATTTCTAAAACGCACATCATTCAAAAAGATGCAGAGAATCACTTGATTGATAGGATTATGGAATTGCCGCGATATCAATTTTACTGTCACAATCAGATACGGACAGAACTTGCCAGACATAATGTTTCAGGTTCGATGGAATGGCTGGAAGAAAAAGTATCTGCAGGACAGATAAAATGTTATAACGATGAAGAAATACTTAATGAGTTGGAGTCTGTATATGGAGCAGGCGCATCATCGATGTATGCAACTCTTTTAAAAACGGCTTGTCAGGCATACAAAACGGGGTATTTTGAGGAAAACTTTAAGAAATTACAGCAGTTGGATTATAGGAATATTTCCCTAAGTGATTTCCTCGAAAAGTTGAATGAGGATTGTGACAATATTGGTGCCGGCCGAAATCTGGGAGAGATAAAAACATATGTATTATTGCAGATGCTTTCTTTGCTGTTGGGTGAGCAGATATATGTGTTTTGTTCAGACGACCGTAATGCCAGAAGTGCTGTAATCAGTATTGGTGGAGTAAAATGCATCAGCGTATTATCCTCTTTCTTGAGATTAAAACAAGAATGCGATTTTCAATTTGAAGACGCAAAGGATTATATACAATCGTGGTTGGGTTTCTGTGATAAAAACAAGCAGATAACTTTTAAGGTTCAGGAAAATTCAGAAGCGAAGCGTTTATGCAAAGTTTCTTGTGAGCAGGTAATGAGAGAAATTTATGAGGATAAATTTGAGGAATTGCGGACTGGGAATCTGAAGTATAGATAATATATGATGTTTGTGGAATAACTGTTTCATAATTGTAAGGTAGAGTGTTTGGAAGAGGATGTAACTTGAAAGGAATTTTATGGAGACAAATCATGCCATTATACTATTTCGTGAATATATGGGGACAGGCTTAATCGTGATATGGTATCTGCTTTCTCTGGTATATCTGTTTTTGAAGGAGGAGCGGAAATCTGTCCGCATTCTTTTTGTGTATGTGCCCATATTGCTTTTGCTGTTGTTTTTCAATCCGATGTTTACGGCTTTGATGACCATTTATGTGGGGGATGACATTTATTACAGAATGCTGTGGCTTCTGCCGATGACAGTGGTGATTGCGTATTCCTGTGTGTGTATCTGCGGGAAGCTTATTGGAAAAAAGCGAATTGTTTTTGCAGTTTCGGCCATGCTTGTGGCCATGGTTTCCGGCAGCTGTATCTATGCGAATCCTGTCTTCACAAGGGCGGAGAATCTGTATCACATGCCGGACAGTGTGGTGCATATCTGTGACGCCATCGAGGTGCCGGGCAGGGAGGTCATGGCGGTATTTCCGTTGGAGCTGGTTCAGTATGTGCGGCAGTATTCGCCGATTGTCTGTATGCCCTACGGGCGAGAGATCCTGGTGGAGGCTTGGAATGAGTGGGCTGTGCAGAATGAGCTGTGTGATGCCATGGAGGCGGAGATTGTGGAGGCTGATACTCTGGGGGCGCTTGCAAGGCAGGAGGCCTGTGTCTATATCATTCTTCCGGGAGATAAGACTGTGAGGGGAAATCTGCTGGATGCAGGATATGAGAAATTTCTGGAGACGGACGGATATGTAATATACCGGGATCAATATTTTGACCCCGGCATATAAGTTGTTTGTCATATCAGGTTATTTATGAATGATTCATCCGATTATTCATCATAGTAGTGGAGTGCATATACGAAGCGTTCTGCCACCAGTTCCCGACCTGCCTGATTCAGATGCAGATTGTCGGTCAGATAGTCTTTGGCATTGTCCTCGGTGATGGTGCCGTAGAGATTGTCCACGAAGGACACACTTCTGTTGAAGCATGAGGTCTGCTCTCTGATGACATAGGTGGAAAGGATGTCTTCCCCGTAGTTGTAAAGGTCGCTGCTGACATACTTGCCGTTCTCGTCCACGGCGAAAGCGTAGGTAGGGGACATCACGATGATGCGCAGCCAGGGATATGTGCTCTGCAGAAGTTCGATGCCGGCCTCAAGGTTTCCGGTGAACTGTATGATGTCCGTTTCGTTGGCAATATTGTAAATCTTATGTCCGTTCAGATAGTCGCTGGCGTCATACATGATGACTACCACATCCACGTCTTTAAAATCCAGATTCCAGAGGGTATCATAGACTTCGGGAGCCTCGGGAGCCGCCTTGTCTCCAAGAACCACCGCTGCATCATTGCATCGGGTGTATACGGAATTTTTCACTGCCACATGAGTCAGCCAATAGAAATTGTAGGAATCCCAAGGGTAGCTGTCGGGGTCTATGGTGGGATTGCCTGCCGCCAGATAGCTGTCGCCGATAGAGCAGTTGTACACGGTGGCTCCGGTTTTTTCGGCGATCAGATTGGCCAGATTATTTTTGGAATCCCTGTCGTCCGCAAAGGGAGCGTTGCCGAAGCAGACGATGGTGGTGGTGTCGTCCTTGTCAGTGATGATATTGTGCTCAGCATCCAGAGCGGGAAGAATGATATCCAGCGTGTCGGGAGTGTACTCCTGATTGCCGAAATCGATGGCATCCAAGTCTATTTTTTCTCCCCAGTTGAAAAATCGATATACCAGACCCGATATGGTGAGAACGAATACAAGTAACAGAATGGTGTGTATATTGATAAACCGTTTAAAACGCATTGTATCCTCATTTCTGCCCGCAGGGCATGTATATTATAGAGTTCATATTACTATTTTGGAAATAAAAAGTCCAGATTATTCCAGCAGATTTAAGAAAATTCAAGAATAATTAATATTTAAGAAATTTTGAAGAAAAGTCATATTTGCTTGAAGTGCGGAATTTGGGATGCTATAATACTATATACTATAGCTTGCGGGAGAATATGCCAAAGAGAATGAAAAAATTTTTTGAGAGATATCAGGA
>JAIDDH010000067.1 GCA_029055435.1 Acetatifactor sp. | reverse complement strand
GATCATAGAGTTTGCGGAGCAGTTCCAGCGGGGCATGACGGGAATCGAGCGTTTTCTGCAGATTATTGACGCGGATATCGAAATCTTCGACGAGCCGGGCGCAGTGGAATTAAAACATCCCCGGGGGAACATTGTTTTTGAGCAGGTGAGTTTTGAGTATCCGGATGATCACAATCGGGTGTTCAAGGACTTGAATCTGAGCATCCGCGCGGGGGAGAAGGTGGCTATAGTGGGACCTTCCGGCGGCGGAAAGACCACGCTGTGCAATCTGATTCCCAGATTTTACGATGTGTCCGCGGGCCACATTACGCTGGACGGGCAGGACATCAAGCATTTTACTCTGAAGAGTCTTAGAAGCAGCATCGGCATCGTGCAGCAGGATGTGTATCTGTTCTCTGGCACGATTTATGACAATATTGTCTACGGCAGGCCTGACGCATCGCGGGAGGAGGTCATCGAGGCAGCGAAGCGGGCCGGGGCTCATGAGTTTATTTTGGGACTGAAGGACGGATATGATACCTATGTGGGAGAGCGCGGGGTGAAGCTCTCGGGAGGACAGAAGCAGCGTATCAGCATTGCCAGGGTCTTTTTGAAAAATCCTCCCATCATCATTCTGGACGAGGCCACTTCGGCTCTGGACAATGAGAGCGAGTTTGCGGTGGCGCAGTCGCTGGCCAAGCTTTCGGAGGGCCGCACTACACTGACGATTGCCCACAGACTTTCCAGTATCCGTAACTCAGACCGGATATTGGTGCTGACGGAGGATGGCATCGTGGAGGAGGGAAAGCATCAGGAGCTGCTTAACAGAAAGGGAATTTATTATCATTTTTATGAGACGGCAAATGCTTTGAAGTAGAGGGAATCAATCAGGAAGGAGGGTTTTGGCATGAAATTAATGTTTATTGGGGCTGCGCATGAGGTGACTGGAAGCTGCCATTATCTGGAGGCAGGGGGCAAACATATTCTGGTGGATTGCGGTATGGAGCAGGGGGTGAATGTCTTTGAAAATGCTCCGCTTCCCGTGGATGATGCCATGATCGATTATGTATTCCTCACCCATGCCCATGTAGATCATTCTGGTCTGCTGCCGCTTCTTTATTCCAGAGGCTTCAGGGGGCAGGTCTATATGACGGATGCAACGGCGGATCTGTGCAGCATCATGCTGCGTGACTGTGCGCACATCCAGATGATGGAGGCTGAGTGGCGAAACCGTAAGGCCAAGCGAAGCGAGAGTGTGCCCATGCATGAAGCGCTGTATACCATGGAGGATGCGGAGGGCGTGATCAAGCGCATTATACCCTGCCGTTACAACCGAGAGATACAGGTCTGCGACAATGTGAAAATCCGTTTCACGGATATCGGACATCTGTTGGGAAGTTCCAGCATAGAGGTGTGGCTGACCGAGGACGGACGCACGAAAAAGATTGTATTTTCGGGAGATATCGGAAATAAATATCAGCCGTTACTGAAAGATCCGATGCCCACGGCTCAGGCGGATTATGTGGTGATGGAGTCCACCTATGGAGACAGGCTGCACTCTGTGGAGAAGGTGGATTATGTGAAAGAACTGGCCGCCATTCTGCAGGAGACTTTCGACCGGGGCGGCAATGTGGTGATTCCCTCCTTTGCCGTGGGCAGGACTCAGGAGATGCTGTATTTTCTGCGGCAGGTCAAAGTGGGACGCATGGTGAAAGGACATGAGAATTTTCCTGTGTATGTGGACAGCCCCATGGCGGTGGAGGCCACGGAGGTCTTTCATGAGAACCGCATGGACTGCTTTGACGGAGAGGCGCTGGCACTGGTTCGGGAGGGCATCAATCCCATCTCTTTTGCGGGACTGAAGCTGTCCATCACCAGCGAGGAGTCCAAGGAAATCAACTTTATCGACACGCCCAAGGTAATCATTTCCGCCTCCGGCATGTGTGAGGCGGGCCGTATCAGGCATCATCTGAAACATAATCTGTGGCGGGAGGAATGTACGATCCTGTTTGTGGGTTATCAGGCCGTGGGTACGCTGGGCAGAAGTATTGTGGAGGGCGCAAAAGAGGTGAAGCTCTTCGGAGAGTCCATCCAGGTGCGTGCGCACATTAAGAAACTGGTGGGCATGAGCGGACATGCGGACAAAAACGGTCTGCTGGAGTGGATTGACGCCTTTGAGGAGAAGCCCAAGAAGGTGTTCGTGGTGCATGGAGAGGACAGCGTATGTATGTCCTTTGCGGAATGTTTAAAGATTGAGCACGGACAGAGAGCTTATGCGCCCTACAGCGGAACGGAGTTCGACCTGTTGGGCAATCAGTTCCTGTACGAGGCGGAGCCTGTGCCCGTCAAGAAGAAAGCCAAACCCGCGAGCGGCGTCTATGCCCGTCTGCTGGCTGCCGGTCAGCGTTTGCTGGCACTTATCACCAAAAACGACGGTATGCCTAATAAAGACATGGCGAAATTTGCGGATCAGATCAATTCCCTCTGCGACAAGTGGGAATAAGGAATGAAGATGTTCTAAGGCATCAAGGTGCGATGCCTTAGAACATCTAATCATTCCTCGGAGAATCGCTTCAGCGATTCTCCGTAAAATATAAAAAGGCGGAATGGGAGAAGCATGAGTTACGCAGATACTTTATTTATCAATATGTGCAGGGATATTTTGGAGAATGGCACCAGCACTGAGGGTGAGAAGGTGAGACCCCGCTGGCCGGACGGGACACCTGCCTATACTATCAAGCGTTTCGGCGTGGTGAACCGCTATGATCTGCGGGAGGAGTTCCCGATCATGACGCTGCGGCGCACGGCGCTGAAATCAGCCACGGACGAGATTCTGTGGATATGGCAGCGCAAGTCCAACAATATCCACGATCTGCACAGTCACATCTGGGACGAGTGGGCGGACGAGGACGGGAGCATCGGCAAGGCCTACGGCTATCAGCTGGGTGTGAAGCATCAGTACCGGGAAGGTATGATGGATCAGGTTGACCGGGTGATTTATGATTTGAAAAATAATCCCTTCAGCCGCCGGATCATGACGAATATCTATGTGCATCAGGATTTGCATGAGATGAATCTCTATCCCTGTGCCTACAGCATGACCTTCAATGTGACACAGCGGCCCGGGGAGGAGCGGCTGACTCTGAATGCGATTCTGAATCAGCGTTCTCAGGATGTGCTGGCCGCAAACAATTGGAATGTGGTGCAGTACGCTGTGTTGATTCATATGTTGGCCCAGGTCTGTGACATGTATGTGGGGGAATTTGTCCATGTGATTGCGGATGCCCATATCTATGACAGGCATGTGCCCATCATCCGGGAGCTGATCGGCAGGGAGCCCAAGCCGGCTCCCACATTCTGGCTGAATCCGGATGTCCATGATTTTTATGAGTTTACCAGAAACGATGTGCGGGTGGATAACTATGAGACGGGTGAGCAGATCACAGATATTCCGATTGCCATCTGACGGAAAGGGAGGTATATGTATATATGAACATTCTTACAGCGGTGGATCGCAACTGGGCTATCGGCAACAAAAACGACCTGTTAATCCGTATTCCCAATGACCATAAGCATTTCAGGGAGGAGACCACGGGCAAGGTGGTGGTGCTGGGGAGAAAGACGCTGGAGACATTTCCTCAGGGGCTGCCCCTGAAGAACCGCACCAATATCATTCTCTCCTCCAATCCCAACTATCATGTGAAGGATGCCATAGTGGTGCATTCGATTGATGAGCTTTTGGAGGAATTGAAAGCGTATCAGGATGAGGATATCTATATCATCGGCGGCGAGAGCGTCTACAGACAGCTTCTTCCCTATTGTAATGTGGCGCATATCACCAAAATCGACCATGACTACGAGGCGGATGCCTATTTCCCTGATCTGGATGCGGACGAGGAGTGGGAAATCACTGCGGACAGTGATGAGCAGACTTATTTTGATATTCCCTATCAGTTCGTGAAATATGAGAGAAAGTCCGGGCGATAGAGCAGCGAGAGATTGTGAGGAATAGCGGGATGATATACAATGGAAAGATACACAATGGAATCAGAAAGCGTTTGATGTATATGTCGTTGGTCGGACTTTTGGGACTTGGCCTGATGACAGGGTGCGGCGCACGGGACGGAGATTCGGCGGCTTCTCCGACAGAATCCTCGGAAGATGCCTCTGAGCCGCTTTTGAATTCAGAGGAGTTTGCTTCAAAGGAAGCTGTTTCGGAGGAGCCTGTTTCAGAAGAGTTTGATTTTGAGGAATGGCAGCGTCAGATGGAGGCGAAGGCGCTGGCGTGGTATGAGACGCTCACAGAGGAGGATTATGCGACTGCAAAATCCACAGAGGAATTGATGCCGGACGATTGGCAGGCAGAGCAGCCGTTTCTTGTCTTGCTGGGGGATTTGCCGGAGGCGGAGACGAAGATTTACGGCAGGAAGGGCGGCGCGGACCTGCTGATATTGGAGCATCAGGGGCAGCGCCGTGCCTTTTACAAAGTCTTTTTGACGCCCCGGTCAGTTTGGCCGGAATTCTGTGTATATGATTATGACGGCGACCAGATTGCGGAGATCGGTATGATTTGTTATGTGATGTCCGGAACGGGATGTGCAATCAGGGATTTCTCCATCTTTGACTCAGTGGAAGATACATTTGATACTCTTTATACCATGCCGCAGGAAGAGGTGAAACAGGCCTGCAGTCAGGTTTCGTGGAGCTATGAGGAGAATGTCCTGAGGATCGGGTTGGGTGATGAGTACGAGGAACATTCGCTTGCAGATACGCACTATTCAGGGATGGGCATCAGTGGTCTGGCGCTGGGAAGTATAACGGAGTTCTCCTTTGGTGAGCCCGGGGAGGTCTTCTGTGATGTGGCGCTTGCGCTGGCTCTGGAGGAACAGGTGATGCCGTTTTTCCTGGAGGAGATGGGGACTCTGTATGACAACGGGGTTTCCTGGGATATTGAGAATGTTCATTTTCAGGTGCATTATGATGGAGCAGGAGGATTTTGGACAGACGGAATTGCGCTGAGATAGCTAGAGATATTGACTTTTGTCTGCAAAAGTATGATAATAGGAAACGTAGTTTATACCAAAAGTAATTGCCAGGAGCATGGCAGTAAAAGGAAAAATAATCGGGAAAGAAGGAAGAACCAATGGAAAAGAAAAACATTGACTGGGGTAATCTTGGATTTGGTTACATTCAGACAGACAAGCGATATGTGTCCAATTTCAAGGATGGCGCATGGGATGAGGGAGTGCTCAGCGATGACGCCACTGTGGTGATCAGTGAGTGTGCGGGTGTGCTGCAGTATGCTCAGACTGTCTTTGAGGGCCTGAAGGCATATACCACTGAGGACGGACGTATCGTGACCTTCCGTCCTGATTTGAATGCGGCGAGGATGGCTGATTCTGCGGCCAGACTGGAGATGCCCGTGTTCCCCGAGGAGCGTTTTGTGGACGCGGTGACCCAGGTGGTGGCTGCAAACGCGGCGTATGTGCCTCCTTATGGCAGCGGCGCGACTCTGTATGTGCGCCCCTATATGTTCGGAACAAATCCTGTTATCGGCGTGAAGCCTGCGGACGAGTATCAGTTCCGTATCTTCTGTACGCCGGTGGGACCGTATTTTAAGGGCGGAGTAAAGCCTCTAACCATCTGTGTCAGCGATTTTGACCGTGCGGCTCCCCATGGCACCGGCCATATTAAGGCGGGACTGAACTATGCCATGAGCCTGCATGCCATTGTGTCCGCACATAAGGCCGGCTTCGATGAGAATATGTATCTTGATCCCGGCACGCGCAGCAAAGTGGAGGAGACCGGCGGCGCCAATTTCCTTTTTGTGACAAAGGACGGCAAGGTGGTGACGCCCAAGTCTGACAGTATCCTTCCCTCCATCACCCGGCGCTCGCTGGTGCATGTGGCGAAGGAGTATCTGGGACTCGAGGTGGAAGAGAGAGAAGTGCTTCTGGAGGAAGTGAAGGATTTTGCCGAGTGCGGTCTCTGCGGCACCGCGGCTGTCATTTCTCCTGTGGGCAAGATTGTGGATCACGGCAAAGAAATCTGTCTGCCCAGCGGCATGACCGCCATGGGGCCTGTGACACAGAAACTCTATGACACGTTGACCGGCATTCAGATGGGACGCATCGAGGCGCCTCAGGGCTGGATTCATGTGATTGAATAATAAATTGATTATATTGACTATGTATAAGAGAGCCTGCGTATCTCCCGGCGATGTATAGACGGAGAGACGCAGGCTCCTTTTTTCTGAAATAAATGAGTCGCTATTTGTCGAAAAATGGAAAATTTGCTGAAAATTGTATAACAATAAAAAAGTAAGCAAAAAATATAAAAAAATTTGAGAAAATGTGTTGACAAATGTCGGGAAAGCTGTTATAGTAACATTAACAACAAACAAGAGATAAAAAAACTAACAAATCTAAAGAAAAGGAGGTACGGTCCACCTAACACGATAATTTAAAATTTAAATATCTTCCATTGAAGTACCAAAGAATTGAGTTACAAAGGGTATTTCCCCTGAAGAAAGATTCATATAGATTAATCGAGTACACAGAAGAAAAAGTAGCGCATTACCAAAGAATATTAAACCATTTGGAACGTTACAGTATCCGATACGAAAGAGAAGTGGAAAGAGTACAATGGAGAAAATGGAAGGTACAAACCGAAAGGTTCAAAACTGAATAAAGCATTAAGAATTGAATAGTAGATTAAATGATATTGTTAAAACAAAAGAATAATGAAGAAAGCGAGGTAGCAGTCCATTGGATAGCATAGTTTGAGAGAGCGTATTGACGATAAAGGTCGATACGCTCTCTCGCATTATGTACCTGTAGCCTGTGTGCTTTGCGGGAAATTCTTTAAATTTTCATAAAGAGGGATTTAGCAGTAGAAAAATGTCGAAAAGTAAGGTATGATGGACAGTATAAGTAGTAAGATAGCATTAAAGGAGCTGCAATATGGAGCAGAATATACAGGAACAGCAGGAGAAAAGGGAAGCGAGGAGAAAGCGCCGCATACGGAATCAGGTTCTGGCATATGCCACAGTGGCGGCTTTTGTGATAGCGTTTGCGGCGGGAGTCGTGTTTGGCGTACAGTATCTGACAAAGGAGAGCCATAGACGGGAGCAGCAAAAGCAGGAGCAGGTGGATCAGATGTTAGGGGACGAGGAGAGTATTGAGGAGTCAACGAAGGAGTCTGAAGACGTGCCTGTAGTTGTGGAACTGACGCCCGAGCAGAAGCTGGATGAGATTGTGAATGCGGGTATCGAGGTGATGCCTCTGGAGGATAAGGTAGCGGGGCTGTTTATCGTGACGCCCGAGTCCATCACAGGAGTGACCACTGCCGTGAAGGCGGGGGACGGTACCAAGGAGGCTTTGACGAAATATTCGGTGGGAGGTATCATATACCAAACCAAAAATATTCAAAGTGCGGAACAATTTAAGGAAATGATTGAAACTACCAAGCTCTATTCCAATTATCCGCTGTTTATCGCAGTGGAGGATGAGGGCGGCAGCATCAGCCCGCTGGCGGAAAAGGGTCTGGTGGATAAGCAGGATAATGCAAAGGCGCAGGCGGAGAATGGCGGGGCCGACAAGGCTTACGCAGCGGGCAGCGCCATGGGCAGTTATCTGAAGGAATATGGATTTAATCTGAATCTTGCGCCGGTTGCAGATTTGAATAGTGTGGATAATTCTATTATGAAGAACCGCGCCTACGGCTCCGAGGCAGACAAGGTGAGTCCCTGTGTCACATCCATGGTGCAGGGGCTGAAGGAGCAGCATGTCAGCGCGTGTCTGAAGCATTTTCCCGGCATGGGGAGCACTGCTCAGAACACGGATGAAGGGCTTGCCTCCACAGACAGAAGCGCCGAGGATTTTAGGGCTAATGAATTTGTGGTATTTCAGGCCGGCATTGACGCAGGGGCAGACATGGTGATGGTGAGCCACATGGCGGCTTCCTCTCTGGCCGGAGACAATACCCCTTGTTCCATGTCTTCTGCGGTGGTGACGGATATCCTGCGCCGGGAACTGGGCTTTGACGGTGTGATTATCACAGATTCCATGAGCATCGCGGCGATTTCCAATTATTATGAGGCGGGCGAGGCTGCGGTTCTGGCGCTGCGCGCGGGTTGTGATATGATTTTGATGCCAGAGGATTTTGAGAAAGCATATAATGGTGTGCTGGAGGCTGTGCAGAGCGGCGTGATTTCCGAGGAGCGCATCAATGATTCTCTGAGAAGAGTGTACCGGATTAAATACGCAGACAGAATTGCGGAATAAAAAAGAAGGCTGCCTTTGTTAAGGCAGCCCATACAATTTTATTAATCTCTACATTATTTAATTCCAAATAATATGTTATAAATTCTCTCATCAAAAGTTTTTGTGATATATTCATCTACTTCTTTTTTTCCGCTTTCCGATAATTCGGCATATTTATCACCAAAATCATCTATATAATCCTGCATCAATGCTTCATTGAGACCTTTTTCAAGTTTCATTTCTTTTATTAAATTTGCATCTGTACTATCTGCTATCATATCTTCATAATATTTAACGCTATCATAGCAAGCTAAAACGTTATCGGCACATTCTTTTGCTTCTTGAACGGAGTTATCTCCACAGCCTGTCATAAGAAAACAACAGCATATTGCCATTGCTAAAATTATTTTCATCTTTTTCATCATTAAATGTATTCTCCCATATGCGTGTAATATTAGAATGATTATAAACTCAAAAAAAAAAGACTTGACAAGTACATTTTCGCTTGCGTCTTGGTATTCAAAATGGTGGCGTGTTTCATTTGGATAACCCAGTTATCTATGATATCATTGATTTCTCTTGGTTTCTTGAAAAATAAAAAGCGCGAGACGGGGATCGAACCCGCGACCCCCTCCTTGGCAAGGAGGTGCTCCACCGCTGAGCCACTCGCGCATGTCGTATAAATAGTGTACTTACGAACAAAAAGAATTATACTATAGGAATCCGGGGATGTCAACAACAAAAATCTAAAAAAATCCGTTGACATTTCCTGATTTTGGGTCTATACTTTCAATAGCATAAAGGTAGATTAGTAAGAGTGGACGCGCGCCACTCTTTCTTCTTTGTCTGGCAGCGTGTCAGTCCGGCAGATTGTCTGACGGCTGAATATAAGGAGGAGTGGGATGTCAAAACGGGAGAATTATGAGAGCCGCACGGAGGAGCTGCTTACGCCCATCGCCGCCGCAAACGGCGTGGAGATCTATGATGTGGAGTATGTGAAGGAGGGCAGCGATTATTATCTGCGTGTGTATATCGACAAGCCGGAGGGCGTGAATATTCTGGACTGTGAGAATGTGAGCCGTCCGCTGTCGGATGCGCTGGATCGGGAAGATTTTATTCCCGACGCTTATATTCTGGAGGTGTCCAGTCCGGGGCTTGGGCGGACATTAAAGAAAGATAAGCATCTGGCAAAGAGTATCGGTGAGGCGGTGGAGGTCAAGCTGTTTAAGCCCATCGATAAGAGGAAGGAATTTGCCGGCACATTGCTGCGCTTTGACGAGGAGACGCTTGCGATCGACGAGGAGGGCGAGGAACGCGTTTTCCGTCGTGAGGATATTGCATTGGTCCGTCTTGGACTGGATTTTTAGCAATGAGTGCAAAGTGGCAGAGAACATAATGCAACAAATCGAATCTAAACGCAATAAAAAATAGAAAAGAACAAGGCGAAAGCCGGAAACGGAGGAAATGATGAATAAGGAATTAATGGAAGCACTGGATATTCTGGAAAAGGAGAAGGAGATCAGCAAGGAGACGCTGTTTGAGGCTATTGAGAATTCGCTGCTCACCGCCTGCAAGAACCATTTTGGCAAGGCGGATAATGTGCATGTGGAGATCGATCGTGAGACCTGTGATTTTCTGGTGTATGCAGAGAAGGAGGTAGTGGAATCCCAGGAGGATGTGGAGGATAACTGCCTGCAGATTGCACTGGAGGATGCGCAGGAACTCTCCAAAAAGGCACAGGTCGGCGATATGCTGAACGTGGAGATCAAGTCCAAGGAGTTCGGACGTATCGCGACGCAGAATGCCAAGAACGTGATTTTGCAGAAAATCCGCGAGGAGGAGAGAAGCGTAATCTATAATCAGTACTATGAGAAGGAAAAGGATGTGGTCACCGGTGTGGTTCAGCGCAATATCGGCAGAAATATCAGCATCAATCTGGGCAAGGCGGATGCGATGCTTGCTGAGAGTGAGCAGGTAAAGGGTGAAGTGTTCAGGCCCACCGAGCGCATCAAGGTTTATATTTTAGAGGTGAAAAACACCTCCAAGGGTCCCCGCATCAACGTGAGCCGCACCCATCCCGAGCTGGTAAAGCGTCTCTTCGAGTCCGAGGTGATGGAAATCAAGGACGGGACTGTGGAGATCATGAGTATTGCGCGTGAGGCTGGAAGCCGTACCAAGATTGCGGTTTGGAGCAACAATCCCAATGTGGACGCGGTGGGCGCGTGTGTGGGTATGAACGGCGCAAGGGTAAATGCCATTGTGGAAGAGCTTAGGGGTGAGAAGATCGATATTATCCCCTGGGATGAGAATCCCGGCAATCTGATTCAGAATGCGCTGTCTCCCGCAAAGGTGGTTGCCGTGTTTGCAGACCCTGACGAGAAGACGGCGAAGGTGGTGGTTCCTGACTATCAGCTTTCCCTCGCTATCGGTAAAGAGGGTCAGAATGCGAGATTGGCGGCACGTCTGACCGGATACAAGATCGACATTAAATCCGAGACACAGGCCAAGGATGCTCCGGGCTTCCGTTATGAGGATTATGTGGATGACGAGTACGATGACGAGGAGTATGAAGAGGAATATCAGGGCGAATATGACGGCGAGTATGCCGGGGACGGATATGCTGAGGATGGATATGCCGAAGACGGATACGAGGAAGGAACGGAGGAGTAATTGTTCCCATGGCGAAAAAAATCCCATTGAGACAGTGCGTCGGCTGCGGAGAAATGAAGAGCAAGAAAGAGATGCTGCGTGTGTTGAAAGCGGCTGAGGACGATAGAATTTGTCTGGACACGTCAGGCAAGAAGAATGGAAGAGGCGCATATGTTTGTAAAAGCAGGGAATGTCTGCAGAAAGCCCGGAAAAATAAAGGCTTGGAGCGCTCCTTCAAAATGAGCATCCCCAATGAAGTATATGACGCTTTGGAAAAGGAGTTTGATGAGCTTGCAGCAGAGTAAAGTTTTGTCGCTGCTTGGACTTGCCATGAGAGGGCGCAATCTGGTGAGCGGTGAATTCCAGACATTGGAGGCGGTCAAGAGCGGAACCGCCGTGCTGGTGATTATCGCGGAGGATGCATCGGCGAACACCAAGAAGCTGTTTACGGATAAATGCAGATTTTATGAAGTCCCGGTTCGTGAATTCGGTACCAAGGAGGAACTGGGCAGGGCAATCGGCAAGGATATGCGCTCGTCGCTGGGAGTGCGTGACGCGGGATTGGCAGAGGCGATTGTCAGACAGTTGGAAATGTAATTGTCGCCGCTTGTGTGAGCGGTGACAGGAAATGGAGGAAAGCATGGCGAAAATCAAAGTACATGAGCTTGCAAAAGAATTGGATAAGCAAAGTAAAGATATATTGAGCTTTCTGCAGGAAAATGGTATTCAGGCAAAGGCGGCCCAGAGCTCTCTGGAAGAAGATGCCGCAGAGCTGGTGAGAAATAAGTTTGGGAAGACCGGGGGAAACGATGCAAATGCAAAGTCTGCGGAGTCATCCAAGGCTGAGAGTGCAAAGCCTGCAGCTTCTAAGACAGAGGAGAGCGCCCCGGCGGAGCAACCTAAGGCAGCAGATCAGCCCAAGGCAACGGAGCAGCCCAAGGCAGCAGAGCCGCCAAAAAAGAAGAAAAGCAGCATTATCGTTGTCAGCAACCCGCAGAATTCCAAGATGTCGGGCGGACGCTCTGGTGGAAATGGACAGCGGCCGGGTGGAAACGGGCAGCGTCCCGGGGGTAATCAGGGAAGAAATCAGGGCGGCAATGGCGGAAATGGCAATTTTGGCGGTAACAACAAAAGACCGGCTCCTGTGCGTCCCATCAAGCCGTTGACCCCGCCTTCTCCCACGCCTTCCGTGCAGATGGTGAGCAGCAGGCCTCAACCCGCAAAGCATGCCGAGGATGAGAATGTAAAGGCTCAGGTTTCCGCTCAGCAGGCGGCAAACCAGCAGAGCGCGCCTGCCGAGAGAAATCAGAACGATCGTCCTCAGAACGACAGAAATCAGGGCAGACCTCAGAGTGAACGCCCTCAGAACGATAGAGCTCAGAGTGACAGACCCCAGAGCGATAGACGTCCCCAGAATGACAGAAATCAGGGCGACAGGTCTCAGGGTGACAGACCGGCTCGTCAGGGACAGGGAACAGGGGGCAGACCTCAGAACGGGCAGTATCAGAATCGTGGAGGTAGCCAGAATGGCAGACAGGGAAGTAACGGAGAAAGACCGAACAACTTTAATCGCCAGGGGCGTCCGGGCGGCGAGGGCGATCGCCGCAGCGGTGGCAATAATGCAGGCCCTGGCCGGGGCTTTAACGGTGGCGGCCGCGATAGCAGAGGCAATGCGGGGCAGGGAGCTCACAGAGGATTTGCGGGCGAAGCTCCGACTAAGGATATGGAAAAGAAGCGCGATGACGACAAGAGGCGCATCGGCCGCGAGCGGGACAACAAGCGCTCCAAGAAGGATCATATCTATGAGGAAGAAGAGGCGCTGAAGAATAAACCCGGCAGATTTATCAAGCCGGAGAAGAAAGAAGTGGTGGAGGAAGTGATCAAAGTCATCACCCTCCCCGAGACTATCACTATCAAGGAATTGGCAGAGAAGATGAAGCTGCAGCCTGCAGCCATTGTCAAGAAGCTGTTCCTGGCGGGCAAGGTCGTGACCGTAAATCAGGAGATTTCCTATGAGGATGCCGAGAACATCGCCATGGAGTATGAGATTCTCTGTGAGAAGGAAGTCAAGGTAGATGTGATCGAAGAACTCCTGAAGGAGGAAGAGGAGGCCGCAGATGCGATGGTGGAGAGACCCCCTGTCATCTGTGTCATGGGCCATGTAGATCATGGTAAGACTTCGCTTCTTGACGCAATCCGTAAGACAAATGTGACGGATAAGGAGGCAGGAGGTATCACACAGCACATCGGTGCGTATACTGTATCTTTGGGAGAGAGGAAGATTACTTTCCTGGATACGCCCGGACATGAGGCATTTACTGCCATGCGTATGCGTGGAGCCAATTCCACGGATATCGCCATTTTGGTGGTGGCAGCAGACGACGGCGTGATGCCCCAGACCATTGAGGCAATCAGCCATGCCAAGGCCGCCGGCATCGAGATAGTGGTGGCTGTAAATAAGATTGATAAGCCCTCCGCAAATATAGACCGCGTAAAGCAGGAGCTGACAGAATATGAGCTGATTGCCACCGACTGGGGCGGCAACACGGAGTTCGTGCCGGTGTCCGCAAAGTCAGGTCAGGGTATTGAGGATCTGCTGGAGACCATCCTGCTCACTGCAGACATATTGGAGCTGAAGGCAAATCCCAACAGACGCGCAAGAGGTCTGGTCATCGAGGCGGAGCTGGACAAGGGACGCGGTCCCGTGGCTACCGTGCTGGTGCAGAAGGGTACTCTGCATGTGGGCGACTTTATCTCAGCGGGCGCAAGCCACGGCAAGGTGAGAGCCATGGTGGATGACAAGGGCAGAAGAGTGAAAGAGGCAGGCCCCTCCACCCCCGTGGAGATTCTGGGACTTTCCGATGTGCCCAGCGCAGGCGAGGTGTTCATTGCCCATGAGAGCGACAAGACGGCCAAGTCCTTCGCCGAGACTTATCTGGCTCAGAATAAGGAGCGGATGCTGGAGGATACCAAGACCGGCATGTCTCTGGACGATCTGTTTTCCCAGATTCAGGAGGGCAATCTGAAGGAGCTGAACCTGATTGTCAAGGCGGATGTACAGGGCAGCGTGGAAGCTGTGAAGCAGTCCCTGTTGAAGCTTTCCAACGAGGAAGTTGTAGTGAAATGCATTCACGGCGGCGTGGGCGCCATCAACGAGTCCGATGTGGTGCTGGCAAGTGCCTCCAACGCGATTATCATTGGCTTTAACGTGCGGCCTGACGCCACTGCCAAAGCTACTGCGGAGCAGGAAGGCGTGGATGTACGTCTTTACAAGGTAATTTATCAGGCCATCGAGGATGTGGAGGCCGCCATGAAGGGTATGCTGGATCCTGTCTTTGAGGAGAAAATCATCGGCCATGCCGAGGTGCGCCAGCTGTTCAAGGCGTCCCAGATCGGCAATATCGCGGGCTCCTATGTGCTGGACGGCGAGTTCCGCAGAGGCTGCAAAGTGCGCATTACCAGAGAGGGCGAGCAGATTTATGAGGGCAGCCTGGCTTCCCTGAAGCGCTTCAAGGATGATGTGAAGGAAGTGAAAGCGGGCTTCGAGTGCGGTCTTGTGTTCGAAGGCTTTGACCAGATGAAGGAACTGGATATCGTGGAGGCTTATGTCATGGTGGAGGTACCACGCTGAGACGATGAGGAGTTTCACTAAGACAGCACAGGACGCTGTCTAAGTGAAACTAGACCTCATCGGGAAGAATGCCGGAGGCATTCTTCCGGCAAACGGTGGGTGTCAGCAGGGGCGCAAGGCTTAAGGGCATTCTTCCGACAGCCGGTGGCTTCCGCCGAGGATTTTAGATGAAGAATTAAGAGGAATATAGAAGAATGAGAAAAAACAGTGTCAAAAATACCCGGGTAAACGGCGAGGTGCAGCGTGTTCTTGCCGAGATTATCCGCGGTGAGATCAAGGACCCCCGCATCAGCCCGCTGACCAGTGTGGTTGCTGTGGAGGTGGCTCCCGATCTGAAGAGCTGCAAGGCATGGATCAGCGTCCTGGGCGGCGAGGAGGAGAGAGCGGCCACGCTGGCGGGGTTAAAGAGCGCAGAGGGCTTTGTCAAAAAAAAGCTTGCTCAGATCATCAATCTACGCAATACGCCGGATATCACTTTTGTCATGGATCAGTCCATCGAGTACGGCGTGAATATGTCCCGCAGAATCGACGAGGTTGTGGGGACGATGACGGAGGAAGAGTAAAGAATTTATGAATTTATTACAAGAAGTAAACGGGGCAAAACGCATCGGTATCAGCGGGCATGTCAGGCCGGACGGCGACTGCGTGGGGGCCTGTCTGTCTCTGTGGCAGTATCTGAAAAAAAATCTGCCCCAGGCGCAAGTGCAGGTGTTTTTGCAGCGGCCGGCGGCTATTTTCCAAGAGCTTACAGGGTACGATGAAATTGTGGACGATTTTCCCGAGGAGGAGAGCTTTGATGTTTTTTTCGCTTTGGACTGTAACGAGGAGAGACTCGGGGATGCGGTGAAATATTTTCAGAATGCCAAAAAGAGAATCAATATCGACCATCATGTGAGCAATTCCGGTTGCGGGGATGTAAACTGGATATGCCCGGAGATCGGCTCCACCTGTGAGGTGCTTTTTGATCTGATGGATGAGGAGAGCCTGGACAGAAATCTGGCGGAGACGCTCTATACAGGGATTATTCATGACACGGGGGTGTTCCAGTATTCCAACACCACACCGGAGACCATGATGAAGGGAGCGAAACTGATCAGCTATGGCTTTGATTTCGCGAAGCTGATTGAGGAGAGCTTTTATCAGCGGACTTATATTCAGTCCCAGATCATGGGCCGGACGCTGATGGAGAGCATTCGTTTTCTGGACGACAGATGCATCGTCAGTGTTGTCAGCCGTAAAGTTATGGATTTCTATCATGCACAGCCTAAGGATTTGGACGGCATTGTGAATCAGCTGCGCAATATCAAGGGTGTCAGCTGCGCTATTTTCATGTACGAGTCGGATGTGCAGGAATATAAGGTCAGCATGCGCTCTGACGAAAATGTTGACGTGGCCAGAGTGGCGACCTTTTTTGGCGGCGGCGGACATGTGCGCGCCGCGGGCTGTACCATGAAGGGGACTTTCCATGATTGTGTAAACAATCTGTCCCTACATATTGAGCGGCAGCTTAAGGAAAGGCATGGTCATTAATATGTATAACGGAATTATAAACATTCACAAGGAGGCCGGCTTTACCTCCCATGATGTGGTGGCCAAGATGCGCGGCATCCTGAGGCAGAAAAAAATCGGGCACACCGGTACGCTGGACCCACAGGCGACCGGTGTGCTTCCGGTTTGTCTGGGGAGCGGCACCAAGCTTTGCGATATGCTGACTGACAGGGATAAGGAATATGTGGCAGAGCTTTTGCTGGGCGTCTCCACAGACTCTCAGGACACCACGGGACGTATCCTGCGGGAGAGGCCGGTGGAGGTTTCCGAGACGCAGGTGCGGGAGGCGGCGCTCAGCTTTCTGGGACAGTATGACCAAATTCCGCCCATGTACTCGGCGCTGAAGGTGGACGGCAAGAAGCTTTATGAGCTGGCCCGCGCGGGGAAAGAGGTGGAGCGCAAGGCCCGCCCGGTGTTCATTCATGAGCTGGAGATACTGAATATGGCGCTGCCCGTGGTGCAGATGCGCGTGGTCTGTTCCAAGGGGACTTACATACGCACGCTCTGCTCCGATATCGGGGAAAAGCTGGGATGCGGAGGTGCCATGCAGAGTCTGGTGCGTACCAGAGTCGGGCGCTTTGTTCTGGAGGAAGCGGTGACTTTGACAGAGCTGGAGGCTCTGCGGGATGCGGGACAGATCGGAAAGGTTCTGGTGCCGGTGGACAAGCTGTTTGAGGATTGTCCTGCGCTGCATGTGCAGGGGCAGTTCGGGAGGCTTTTGGAGAACGGCAACGCGATCTATCCCAATCAGACCAGAGAGAAAGAGCGGTATGCCACGGGGCAGCAGGTGCGCTTTTATCATGAGAACGAAACTTTTGCAGGGGTCTATACCTATGATGAAGAGCGAAAGTATTACAAACCGGTAAAGATGTTTCTGGAGGACAGGTCAAATGGAACTGATTCGTGAGACCACGGATTTTCAACTGCATAATGATACTGCGGTGGCGCTGGGGAAATTTGACGGAATTCACATGGGACATCGCCGACTGCTCTCAGAGATTCAGAGGCGAAGCGGTTTGAAGTCCTGTGTATTCACCTTTGACCCGCCGCCTGCGGTGCTGTTTGGGATGTCTGACGGACGGGAGCTCTCCACCAGAGAGGAGAAACGAAAGCTCTTTGAACGTATGGGTGTGGATATTCTGATTGAGTTTCCGTTGAACAGGCAGACGGCGGCGGTCTCCCCGGAGGAGTTTGTGCGGGAATTTCTCTGCAGGCGCATGCGGGCACGCTATATTGCGGCAGGAGAAGACCTTTCATTTGGCCGGAATGGAGCGGGAGACGCCGCATTATTGAATTCGATGGGGGAAGAGCTCTCCTTTGAGGCGGAGATTATCGACAAGGTTTGTGTGGACGGGGCCGAGGTGAGCTCCACACGCATCCGGCGCTGTGTGGAGGCAGGGGATATGGAGGCAGCGGAACGGCTTTTGGGCGCGCCCTACCCCGTATTTGGCACGGTGATTGCGGGCAACCGCATCGGCAGAACCATCGGCTTTCCCACCGTTAATCTAAGTCCGCCGGAAAGCAAACTCCTGCCGCCCAGGGGAGTGTACTATTCCCGTGTGTATTGCGATGGCACCCTGTATCCCGCCATCAGCAATATAGGCTGCAAACCCACAGTGGACACATCGGGCTGCATCGGGCTCGAATCCTACTTATATGAATTTAATCAAGATATCTACGGACATGAAATCGAAGTGGAACTCCTTGCTTTCAGGAGACCTGAGCAACGCTTTACAGATATCGAAGCCCTAAAGAGCCAACTCCAGGAGGATATTGCAGCGGGAGCGAGCTATCACGGACTGTAATAGTCCGGCCTGAAATATTGCTATTGCTGCATTCAGCCGGTATCGAGACAGAAGAGGGAGCGGGACTGATTGGCAGGCATTGGTGAAGGCTGGTGTGTTTTCTTATAGTGCGGTTCGAAGACAAGGGTGAAATGCGCACGGATGCGCATTTCAGGTTCTAGGGTGCATGGATGCACCTTAGAACCGACCCGTGAATTGCAGCATGCTATAACCGCATTATTAGAAAACACCCAACTGCAACCGCCTGCCAATCAGTCCCGCTCCCCCCTTCTGCCGACACCGCCTAACCAGCAATCGCAATGCTTCAACCTGAACCGTTACACCAAAAGACTTGAAGGACAAAATATCTATTGTAACTTTTCGCTTTTTCCTGTAAAATATAATCGGAGTATTTTGGAGCATTATAGAAAACAGATTCGGGGACATAAGATACCAAAAGCCCAATGAGGTGAAAGAAGAACGGGATGAATGCAGAAGAATTATTGAGTATGATGTTGTCAATGGCCGGCGGATTGGGACTTTTTCTCTTTGGCATGAGTTTGATGAGCGAGTCCATCGAGAAGGTGGCGGGTGCAAAGCTGCGCCGTATTCTGGAGATATTTACCACTAACCGCTTTATGGGAATGATCATAGGTATTGTGTTTACCGGTATCATTCAGTCCTCATCAGCCTGCACTGCCATGGTAGTCAGCTTTGTGAATGCGGGTCTTATGAATCTGTATCAGGCCGCGGGGGTGATTTTCGGCGCAAACATCGGTACGACCATCACATCTCAGTTGGTATCTTTTAATCTCTCGGAGATTGCGCCGGTGATTCTGCTGGCTGGCGTTCTGATTGCCATGTTCTGCGGCAGACAGAATGTGAAGCAGGCGGCGGAGATCGTCATCGGTTTCGGCATCTTGTTCCTCGGCTTGCAGACCATGTCCGGGGCCATGGCGGGGATGCGGAATGTGCCCGAGGTAGTGGACTTTTTGGGTTCGCTCACCAATCCTTTTCTGGCGACGCTCACGGGCGTGCTGCTCACTTCCATTATACAGAGTTCATCGGTGACGGTCAGCATTGTGCTTTTGATGGCCAATCAGGATTTGCTCACGCTTCCAATTTGTCTGTATATTATTCTGGGCTGTAATATCGGGGCCTGTACTACGGCGCTGCTGGCATCTCTGTCCGGCAAAAAGGACGCAAAGCGTGCGGCTCTGATTCATTTTTGGTTTAATGTCATCGGCACTGCTCTGATTTATGTGATTTTGATGGTGGCCATGGAGCCTGTGATCAATATGATTCAGGCTATATCCTCTGACAATGGGCGATTTGTGGCAAATGCCCATACTATCATCAAAATATTCCAGGTGATTGTGCTCTTCCCGTTCTCGGGGCTGATCGTCAAGCTTGCCAGCCGATGCGTGCCCGGTGAGGACAAGAAGATCAATTACCGTGAGAGCTATCAGCTCAAATATATTGGAGACAAGGTAGTCTTTAATCCGGCCACCGCTGTGGTAGGGGTAATCAGGGAGCTGGAGCGTATGGCCGATCTGGCAAACGAAAATCTCAACCGCGCAATGAATGCCCTCATCACGCTGGATGAGGAGGATATCGCAGAAGTGTATGAGGTGGAGAAAAATATCAACTTCCTGAACAATGCCATCACGGATTATCTGGTGAAGATCAATCAATTGACGCTGCCCATCGAGGACTTGAAGAGTCTGGGCGCGTTGTTTCATGTGGTGAACGATATCGAGCGCATCGGCGACCATGCGGAGAATGTGGCTGACGCGGCAAAGCAGCGCCGGGAGACCGGCGTCAGCATCAGCAAGGAAGCTCAGCGCGAGCTGGGAGAGATGCTGGACATGGTAAACAAGATTATTCAGGATGCCATCGCCATGTTTGCCCACAGCGACGACAGCAAGATGCAGGAAGTGGTGGAACTGGAGGATCGTGTGGACGAGAAGGAGCGGGAGCTGCAGATGCGGCATGTGGAGCGTCTGACCCGGGGCGAGTGTACGCCGGAGGCGGGCATGATCTTCTCCGACATCGTATCCGGTCTGGAGCGTGTGTCCGATCACGCCACGAATATCGCGTTTGCAATCATCGCGGCCGAGCGGGAAGACGATATGGCAGTGGAATAAAAATGGCAATGGGATAAGAATGGTAATGGAATAAGAAGAGGTGAAAACTGGAATAAGAATGGCGGTGGGATAATGTCGGAAGAATTTGCCAGAACACAGATGTTATTGGGAGAGCGTGCTCTGGAGCGTCTGCGCAGGGCGAGGGTGGCAGTGTTTGGCGTGGGCGGTGTGGGCGGCTATGTGGTCGAAGCATTGGCGCGAAGCGGCGTGGGAAACTTTGAGCTGATAGACAATGATCAGGTCAGTGAGAGTAATCTCAACAGACAGATCATCGCCACCAGACAGACCGTCGGACGCTATAAAGTGGATGTGATGCGGGAGCGTATTCTCTCTATCAATCCCCAGGCCGGGGTGGAGGCTCGCAGATGCTTTTATCTGCCGGAGCTTGCGGCGGAGTTTGATTTTGCCGGATATTCTTATGTGGCAGACGCAGTGGACACTGTCACTGCAAAAATAGATATTATTCTGCAGGCCCAGGCTGCGGGGACGCCGGTCATCAGTTCCATGGGAACCGGAAACAAATTGGATCCTGCCGGATTTCGGGTGGCGGACATCTATGAGACGCGGGTCTGCCCTCTGGCGAAGGTCATGCGCAGAGAGCTCAGAAAACGCGGCGTGGAACGGCTGAAGGTTGTGTATTCCGAGGAGGAACCGCTGCGTGCCGGTGCGCAGGATGAGGCTGCAGCTTGGGACGGGACTGCGGGGCGCGTCCCGGGGAGCATTGCTTTCGTGCCGCCTGTGGCGGGAATGATTATGGCCGGGGAAATCGTGAGGGATTTGATTAAGGAATAAAAAGAATAAATTGTGAGGGCCATTTCTTAAGAAATCATAAGAAATGGCTTTTAAATTTTGCAGAATTTTTAAGAATTTTTCTTCAAAGAGTTGACAGTAGGCCCCTGTATCGGTATAATGGACACGAAACGTAATAATTTTGTAACAAAGATGTAAAAAACATGGAGAAGTTATAAATGGCACATAAAGATAAAATAAGAAAGACAAGTATGCGGATTGTAGCAGCGGGCATGGCCTGCCTCATGCTGTTGGATCCCCTGCAGGTATCTGCCGCCGAAGCCGGCGGGATGCTGTTGACGGCAGGTGTGGGCTCTGTATTTGAGACAAGCCTGACTGCTGAAGAGTATCTGTCTATCGCAGAGCAGGCGAAGGGCGCATTGTGGGGCTATACGAATATTGGTATTGCGGATGTGGAGAGCGGCAATCTGAATGTGCGCGCACTCCCCTCCATGGACGGCAAGCTGGTGGGTAAGATGCCCAAGGATTCCGCCTGTGAGGTATTGGAGCTTTTAGACGGCTGGGCACAGATTAAGTCAGGTGAGGTGGAAGGCTATGTGAGCACGGATTATCTGCTCATCGGGCCCGATGCCAAGCTCAAGGCTCAGGAGCTGGTCCGCACGGTTGCTGTTTCTAATGCGGACGGCCTGAATGTGCGGGATGAGGCTGATACAAACGGCGCTATAATGACTCAGGTGTTAAAGGGTGAGGAACTGGATTTTGTGGATGATCTGGGAGACTGGATTCAGGTTTCACTGGACGGCGAGGACGCTTATGTGGCTGCCGAGTTTGTGACTGTTGAGGAGAAGCTGGACACTGCGATCACTATGACCGAGCTGCTTTACGGTCAGGGCGTGTCCGATGTCCGCGTGGATCTGGTAGAGTATGCAAAGCAGTTTTTGGGCAATCCCTATGTGTGGGGCGGAACCAGCCTGACCAAGGGAGCGGATTGTTCCGGTTTCGTGCTCAGCGTGTATAAGAAGTACGGCGTGAAGCTGAGCCATTCCTCCAGAGCTCAGGCAAATGAAGGAACTAAGATCAGCGCATCTGAGTTGCTGCCCGGCGATCTGGTGTTCTATGCAAACAGCAGCGGCACCATCAATCATGTGGCAATTTATATCGGCGGCGGACAGGTTATCCATGCAAGCAATCCGACGTCCGGCATTAAGATCAACAAATATAATTACCGTACGCCCAAGAAGTGTGTGCGCGTGCTGTACGACTAAAACGAGAGATATTGTCGAAGATTTTCGCACGGCTGGCAGGACTGTTCCCGTGATTTTGCAGGGATGATCGTGCCGGCCGTGCGTTCTTTGCGTTGAGAGCTGTGGAGGTAAAATATGAGCAAAGAATATGGGGCGTTGAAAGAGGAAACGGGAGAAGTGGCGTTTCTTGCAGGTGTTGTTGATGTTTTATCGGATGCTCTATCACTTGTCTGTGATTCTACATCGGATTTTGACGCAGATATCTTTTATATTCCCAATAATGATTTTGCAGCATTGGATGATGCTATAAAAAAGAGATTGAAAGTCTATAATCAGTTTATGGGGAGTGATTGCGTTAAGCAGAAAGATATTGACAGTATTCATTTGGAGCTCGAGAAGATAGAAGAAGACGTTCCGGAATATGTTTATAAAGCCTTTCAAAATCATTGTTCTAACAAAAATCTGAAGGAAGCAATAGATGAATTTTTCGGTGCTTTGAACTGGTATTTACAGAAACCTATGTGCATTTATAGACCAGGCAGTCAATGTTCAGACCATGTTCTTGATATTCTGGGGCGTATTTATCTTTATATGGCTTTTGATTATTTTTTTATTGCCTATGATGAATATATGGTTCTTTTTGTACTTGGAACAACGGAATGAATTCAGAGACGGCAGCGGTCATGGCGCGGACAGCATGTATGGAAAAAATCACATGGTATACTTTACATTTTCAGAGCAGTGTGTTATACTACCCTAGTATGGTTAGCCGATGCTCAGATAGGGGAGACTCCGACCCCGTCCTGGTATCCGGCGTTTATAGGAAGAAGGAGGAAGAACAATGATTTCCAAAGAGAAGAAGACAGCAATTATGAACGAGTATGCCAGAACTCCTGGCGATACCGGTTCACCCGAGGTTCAGGTAGCGGTTTTGACCGCGAGAATTCAGGAGCTCACCGAGCATCTGAAGGAGAATCCCAAGGATCATCATTCCCGCAGAGGTATGTTGAAGATGGTAGGTCAGAGACGTGGCCTTCTGGATTATCTGAAGAAGAAGGATATTGCAAGATATCGTGCTCTGATTGAGAGACTTGGCTTAAGAAAATAATGCAGATGCAGAAGCGGAGTTCGTCCAACAGGGCGCTCCGCTTCCTTTTGTGTCGGTAATTCCGGGACAGAGACATTATCCGAGATTGCTGAAAGGCGTATGAGGCTCATGCTTCTTTCAGTGGTTTCGGGATTCTCTGTTCCGCTGAAATACGCAATCAAACAGCCGCAGTGCGGCGGAATGGAGGAAATTATGTACCAGAGTTATGAAATGGAGCTCGGCGGGCGCAAGTTGGTTGTAGATGTGAACCGTGTGGGCAAACAGGCAAACGGCTGTGCTTTTATGCACTATGGCGATACTACCGTGCTCTGCACGGCTACAGCATCAGAGAAGCCCAGAGAGGGAATTGACTTTTTCCCGCTCAGCGTGGAGTATGAGGAGAAGATGTATGCCGCAGGCAAGATTCCCGGCGGATTTAACAAGCGTGAGGGAAAGGCCAGTGAGAATGCCATTCTCACCAGCCGTGTCATAGACAGACCTATGCGTCCGTTGTTTCCCAAGGACTATCGGAACGATGTGACTCTGAACAATATGGTGATGAGCGTAGATCCTGAGTGCCGTCCTGAGATCGTGGCCATGATCGGCGCAGCCATCGCTACCTGCATCTCCGACATTCCCTTCGACGGTCCCTGTGCAATGACTCAGATCGGATTGATCGACGGGGAGCTCATCGTGAATCCTTCCCAGAAGCAGTGGAAGGAAGGTGATCTGAACCTGACCGTGGCATCCACCAGAGAGAAGGTTATCATGATCGAGGCGGGCGCCAATGAGGTTCCCGAGGCAAAGATGCTGGAGGCAATCTATAAGGCTCACGACATCAATCAGACAATCATTGCTTTCATAGACAAGATTGTTGCCGAGGTGGGTAAGCCCAAGCATGAGTATACAAGCTGTGCGATTCCCGATGAGATGTTCGAGGCAATCAAGGGCATCGTGCCTCCCGCTGAGATGGAGGAGGCTGTATTCACCGACGAGAAGCAGGTGAGAGAAGAGAATATCCGCCAGATCACAGCCAAGCTGGAGGAGGCTTTCGCTGAGAATGAGGAATGGCTTGCCATTTTGGGCGAGGCGGTTTATCAGTATGAGAAGAAGACTGTCCGCAAGATGATTCTGAAGGATCACAAGCGTCCCGACGGGCGTGAAATTACCCAGATCCGTCCGCTGGCTGCCGAGGTTGATATCATTCCCCGGGTACACGGTTCGGCGATGTTTACCCGTGGACAGACCCAGATTTGTAACGTATGTACGCTTGCACCGCTCTCTGAGGCTCAGAGAATTGACGGGCTGGATGAGAACGAGGTGAATAAGCGCTACATGCATCACTATAATTTCCCTTCTTACTCTGTGGGTGAGACAAAGCCCTCCCGCGGACCCGGAAGACGTGAAATCGGCCACGGTGCGCTGGCAGAGAGAGCATTGATTCCTGTGCTTCCCACTGAGGAGGAGTTCCCCTATGCGATCCGCACTGTATCCGAGACCTTTGAGTCCAACGGTTCTACCTCCATGGCTTCCACCTGTGCATCCTGTATGTCTCTGATGGCGGCAGGCGTGCCCATCAAGAAGATGGTGGCAGGTATCTCCTGCGGTCTGGTGACCGGGGACACGGATGACGATTTCGTGCTGCTCACCGATATCCAGGGGCTGGAGGATTTCTTCGGAGATATGGACTTTAAGGTGACCGGTACCACCGAGGGTATCACTGCCATTCAGATGGATATTAAGATTCACGGTCTGACCAGACCTATTGTGGAGGGTGCGATTGCCCGCTGCAGAGAGGCGAGACTGTTTATCATGGATAATTGCATGAAGCCTGCCATCGCTGCTCCCAGACCGGAGGTCGGCCCTTATGCGCCCAAGATCATCTCCATTCAGATTGATCCCGAGAAGATCGGCGATGTGGTAGGACAGCGCGGCAAGACCATCAATGAGATCATTGCCCGCACCGGCGTGAAGATCGATATCACCGACGACGGCATGGTATCTATCTGCGGCACCGACAAGGAGATGATGGACAAGGCTGTGGAGATGGTGCAGATCATTACCACCGAGTTTGAGGAAGGACAGATCTTCAAGGGCAAAGTGGTCAGCATCAAGGAGTTTGGGGCATTCCTGGAGTTTGCTCCCGGCAAGGAGGGTATGGTTCATATCTCCAAGATTGCCAAGCAGAGAATCAATCGCGTGGAGGATGTATTGACTTTGGGCGATGTGGTGACTGTCGTATGCCTTGGCAAGGACAAGATGGGAAGAATCAGCTTCTCCATGAAGGATGTGGCACAGCAGTAAAGGCTGTACGCATGAGATAAAAGCATAATGAGGGAGTGTGGTGGAATGGAATCTGCCATGCTCCCTTTTCTTTGGTAGGAAAAATTGCGAACGCTATTTCAACAGTGTCGGCGGAAGAAGACCGGGATGGTTTAGCAGGCGGGCTGCGGTTGGGTGTTTTCTAATAGTGCGGTTATAGTATCCTGAAATCTGCGGGTCGGCTCTAAGGTGCATCCATGCACCGTAGAGCCTGAAATGCGCATCCGTGCGCATTTCACCCTGGTCTCCTGCACGCACTATAAGAAAACGCACCAACCTCCGCCAGAGCCTGCTAAACCATCCCGGTCTTCTTCCGCCTCGACACCGACTGAATATACCCTCGCAATATTTCAGGCTGAACGGATGCGTTCTTCCGGATTTAATCGGATATTTAGGTTGACGCGCAGCGGCGGGATTTTGTATAATGAAAATAGCGGAAAGCAACGAGACCGGCGGGGCGCGCGAGGCGGCCGGACGGGGAAAGGCGAATAGTATGGAACATAGAAATCCTTTGTTGGCAGAGAATGCAGATGTAAAATTTTTGGCGGTGGGAGAGATTATGCTTCGTCTGACTCCGCCCAATTATGAGAAGATACGGATGACCAATACCTTTGAGGCGAGCTATGGCGGCAGCGAGGCCAATATTGCACTGGCACTGGCAAATCTGGGAGTGGACAGCACTTTCTTTTCAGTGGTGCCTAACAACAGTCTGGGCAAGAGCGCTATCAGGATGCTGCGCAGCAATGATGTGCATTGTACGCCCGTTATTCTGAGTACGCCGGAGGAGACGCCCACCCATCGTCTGGGAACCTATTATCTGGAGACCGGATACGGCATCCGCGCCAGCAAGGTGACTTATGACAGAAAGCACAGCGCCATGTCGGAATATGATTTCTCCAAAGTGAATCTGGATTCTCTGCTGGAAGAGTTTGACTGGCTTCATCTGAGCGGTATCACACCAGCTCTCAGCAAAAGTTGTGAGCAGCTGGTTCTGGACTGTCTGATCAAGGCAAAGGAGAAGGGGCTCACAGTGAGTTTTGACGGCAATTTCCGAAGCCTTCTCTGGACATGGGAAGAGGCCAGGGATTTCTGTACTAAATGTCTGCCCTATGTGGATGTGCTGATGGGCATCGAGCCGTATCATCTCTGGAGGGATGAGAACGACCACAGCAAGGGCGACTGGAAGGATAATGTGCCTCTGCAGCCTACATATGAGCAGCAGGATGAGGTGTTCAAGGCCTTTGTGGAGCGCTATCCCAATCTGAAATGTATCGCGAGACATGTGCGTTATGCACACAGCGGCAGTGAGAACAGTCTGAAGGCTTATATGTGGTATGAAGGCCATACCTTCGAGAGTAAGCTGTTCACGTTCAATATTCTGGATCGCGTGGGCGGCGGCGATGCTTTCGCGTCCGGCCTGATTTATGCAATCATGCATGATTATAAGGCCATGGATATGATTAATTTTGCGGTGGCAAGCAGCGTGATCAAGCACACCATCCACGGTGATGCCAATATCACGGACGACGAGAAAGCTATCCGCAATCTGATGAATATGAACTATGACATCAAGAGATAAGCGATTTCTGTAATATGCAGGGAGTATAGCTATGAAGATTCATATAAAGAAAATTATTTCGGGAGTCTTGGCGGCAGCGCTGCTGGCAGGCTCCCTGCCTGATTTTCAGGTAAATGCCACGGAGCTGATTTCAGAACCGACTCCATGGGAAGATTTATCTGCGACGGAGAATTTGGCAGACAGAGAGACTGGCACGGGAGACGGCGTTGATGCCGACATGCAAACGGACGGGCAGATTGACGCAGCGGGTGCGCAGGCGGTCTATCAATATGTGACTTTCCCGGACAGCCGGGGCGATATTGTCATCACTGTGCCTGATGTGGTGGGAGTTACGCCTCTGAAATATGTGGCGGCAGAGACTGTCTATCGGATAGATGTGTCGGAGACGGAAGAATTTGTATTTGAAGCCGCTGTCCGCTATGGCTACAGGCTGGAGATTCCCGAGGCGCTTTCGGGCATCCTTGCAATGAAGAAGAGCAGAGCTCTGGTGGACGGGCGATGGGTATATCAGTATGGACTGAAGACGTCAGAATTGTCCACTGCGAAGACAGAGCCGTTGTCGGTAGGGCTTGTCGTGGAGCGGGATGTGGTGTCTGTGGCGGTGAAGGGCGATGCGGTCGTCTCGGGAGTTGACCAGGATGGAATGGCCCAGTTGGGGAGCGAAGTCTCTATTGAGATTGAAAAGCCCGGCTATGCGCTGGCCATGGTGACCCGGGATGAGAAGGGCAATGTCATCTATACGGCGATGGAGCTGGACTATGACAATCGATATTCCTTCACGGTAAAGGAGCAGGCTGATTTTGTGGTCATTGACCCGGAGCAGGTGGATTTTGCAATTCTCTATGGAACTGAGAGAACGGCGAAGCTCACCGGCGAGGCCGGCTTGAAGCTTACCGGTCTGACCAGCAGCGCTCAGGGCTATAAAGAGGTTGTGCTGAATTTCACAGCAGTCAAAAACGGCAGTGATGGCACAGAGAAGCAGGATGCATATTATGAAGTGAAGGTGACGGCGATGCCGCAGGAGGGCGAAGAGGTTCCGGCGGGTTCCGCCACCTGGCCGGTGTATTATTATATTCCCAAGACGGCAGACAACAATACTCAGAGTAAGTCCGTTCAGGTAAATGACGGGGATCTGTCAGCGCCCACGGCCTGTCTCTATGAGTTCTCCGTGAGGATGGTGCTCATCGACAAGACTGAGGAAGTCCCGGATGCGGATACGCCGAGCGAGGAGCCTTTACAGACTGCGCTTGCCGGCAATACCATCACCAAGAGTTTTGCCACCAGAAACCTTTACTATGAAGATAAACTGGGATTTACCAAGAAGAAGACCACGATTTTGACCGGGCAGGAGGATGTGCTGGCAGGTACTGTCAAGTACAGTAAGAAGGCAAGCTATATCCATGATCTGACGGCGGTTGCCTATGACAGCAGAGGCGCGGTCTGCGCGGGGCTGACCTGTGCGTTCCGAAACGACAATGATGAGCTGTATATATCGGCGGCATCCAATGTGGTGCCCGGCAAATACAAGGTAGTGGTCTATGCCGGCGTGGGCGAGGAAGCCACGGTGGGTTCGCCCCAGGGCGGTACGATGTATCAGGCCAATACCTCCTTTACCCTGACGGTGCAGGCGAGTATCTGGTATATCGATACCAGCGCCATAACCACCCAGGCTGCAATCAACAATAAGAATATCACCTTTAGCGCCGTTCCCGTAGGGCGGGGCTACTACGACAATAAGAAGACCAAGAGCCAGAAGTTCAGTTATGAAATTAAGTCGGCTGTGCCGGACAGCACAGGAACTGATTTTACGGTCATGGATCCCACGGATAATGTGAAGAATAATATATCCGTGAACAAGAACGGAAAGGTCACCGTCAAGAAAGGGTATTATGTGGACCCGGACACCAGCAATAATTATATCGCCATTGTGATTAAAGCGACGGATTTTGCGGAAAACGAGGCCACAGCAACGGCGTATGTGCAGATTGTGTCCACAGCGGTGGTGCCTGCTTATATACGCATAGGGGACGGCCACGGCAACTGGCTTAAAGCCGGCAATAAGTATGAGCTCACAGCCGCGCAGGCAGAGGGCGCAGTGGTGGTGGTGCAGGATAAGAACGGCAACAACATAAACAATTATGTCACCATCACGCCTGCGGATAATGCCCAAAATACTGCGGCGGCCTATATTTCCCGGTCAGACGGTGTAGACTATCTGCATGTGAGGAAATGTACTACCATCACAATAAAGGCGGCTTCCAAGGACGGCGGAAAGAAGTCCAAGTCCGTAAAGCTTACAATCACTGCCCCTGCTGTCACAAGCATCAGTTATTATCTCTCCAATATTACCAGCGACGGTTTTGAGGTAAACAGTTATGCGATACAGAGCGGTACGATTCGCTACAATGCGCCCAAAGGGGCTGTGTTAAAGCTGAGAATGGGCGTGAACATTAACGGAAACCGATATTTCAATGATTGGTTTGACCAGGAATATACCGGGAAAAAATGTAAAGTCAAGAAGGATGGGGATTATCTGCTGGTAACGCCCACGGCAAAGGAAGCAGAGCTTACTGTGCAGATGGGCAATATGTCGGGGACGCTGAAGTTCGTCAATGTGGGCTGGAATAAACAATATGATGCTCCGCCCAAGTTAAAGCTCCTTGACGGAAAGCTGTACAGCAACCGATTTACCAATCGGTATGAACTGGTGGAGGAGGATGGGAAGTATTATATACCCACGCAGAAGCTGACCTACCAGTATGATTACGGCAGCTATGACGAGATTATGATTGCTAAGATATCCAAGTCGGGACCCGATCTGTATCTCAGCGATTTTGATCCGGTAGACAGAACCTTCTCGCTGCATGCAGAGGCGGGGAATGACCTCAAGTCGGGCAGTTTCCAATATAAGGTTGCGTTCCTGAGAGACGGTCAGCTCATGTGTAAGCCGGCCACGATCACGGTGAAGGTCAACAAGGCTGCGCCGCTGAAAATTACTTCCTCCTACACGCTGGATATTCAGAAGTCGGAGTATATTACCCTGAAGACTACACCGGCGGAATTTATACCGGATTATGACACCCAGCTTCTGAATGCGAATGTAGGCGGTAAGGCCAATAATTTTGACGAGCTCTTTGAGATGGAATATCTTGCGGATGCGGAGACCGGCGAGCCCAAGGTGGTGCTCCGCTTTAAGTCCACTGTGACGCCTGAGGACAGGATGCGGCTTCGGGGCAAGAGTGTCACAGGCTATGTGAGGTACAGCTATTATTACGGGTACAGCTATATTAAGAATGCCACCGCCAAGGTGACGATCAAGATCAAGTAACTTATCAGATAGCTTGAGGAGAAAGATTTGAGAAAAAAGATATCGCTGGTGCTTTTGGTTGTCGTAATTTTATTTATCTGGGGCAATTCTCTCCAGAGCGCGGACCGCTCGGGAGAGAGGAGCGTCAGAGTCACAGAAATTGTAAATGATGTGCTCCGGACGAGAAATCCCGTCACGGAGCACATCATTCGTAAGCAGGCTCATTTTGCGGAGTTTGCCCTGGAGGGCATGTGCGTGGTGTTGGTTTTGTGGACTCATGACAGGCTGCGGCGGGCGAACTGCGGAAACGTACTGTTGGCAGGGATATTGACTGCGTTGATTGACGAGTCGATTCAGGCGGGAGTCGCGGGGAGATGGTCCTCGGTTGCGGATGTGTGGCTGGATGTGGCCGGGTTTGTGACGGGGGCCTGTGTTCTCACCGTATTCGCCCTTGTGGTGGGGCGGATAAAACAGAGGCGGTGTAACGGTTCTGCTTAAAATGATGGGATTGCTGACTTCAGCTGGTATCCAGGTAGGAGGAGGCAGGGAAGGATTTGCGGCCGGCTTCGGTTGGGTGTTTTCTAATAGTGCGGTTATAGAATACTGCAATTTACGGGTCGGCTCTAAGGTGCATCCATGCACCTTAGAGCACCCTGATTGTCAGCCCGCACTATAAGAAAACGCACCAACCTTCGCCAATGGCCGCAAATCCTTCCCTGCCTCCTCCTGCCGTTATGCCAGCTAAAGGTAGCAATTACAAGGTCAAGAGAATTTTTCAAAAAAGTTATTGACAACTAATACGAGTTAGAATATACTAATTTAAGGAAGATGAAGGTAACACACAACACAGAAAGAGGATGAGAGTATGCCTTTGGCGATGGTAAACGCGGGGGAGCCCTGTATTATCAAGAAAATCGGCGGCAAGGAGGAGGTTCGGTTATTTTTGGAGAGCCTTGGCTTTGTTGTGGGGGGAGAGGTCACGGTTGTGTCCGGCATCGGCGGGAATCTGATTGTGAATGTGAAGGATTCACGCGTTGCGATTGGCAGGGATATGGCGACCCGGATTATGGTCTGAAAGCCGCCGGAATCAAAAAGAATAAAGAGGAGAGCAGATATGAAGACACTGAGAGAAGCGGCTGTCGGTCAGACAGTCACCGTGAAGAAGCTGACAGGTGAAGGCCCGGTCAAGAGACGTATCATGGATATGGGCATCACAAAGGGAGTAACTGTCTATGTGAGAAAGGTGGCGCCTCTGGGCGATCCGGTGGAGGTTACCGTGCGCGGTTATGAATTATCCCTCCGAAAGGCGGATGCGGAGATGGTGGTAATAGAATAATTTTTTAACCATAGGTTAGGTTTAACTAATATGTGATAGTTAGAACGGACTTGGCGATTTATACGACTGTCGCGGGATAGAACGCGGCAGAATACATGATAAGAGGAGTGGAGATATGTCTATTAAAATTGCATTAGCCGGCAATCCAAACAGTGGTAAAACAACTTTATTCAATGCGCTGACCGGCTCTAATCAGTTTGTGGGAAACTGGCCCGGTGTGACTGTGGAGAAGAAAGAGGGCAGATTAAAATCCGATAAAGAAGTCATGATCATGGATCTCCCGGGTATTTATTCCCTTTCTCCCTATACACTGGAGGAAGTGGTGGCGAGAAATTACTTGATCAACGAGAGACCGGATGCGATCATCAATATCGTGGACGGCACCAATATCGAGCGTAATCTCTATTTGTCCACGCAGCTTTTGGAGCTGGGTATCCCTGTGGTGATGGCAGTCAATATGATGGATGTGGTGGAGAAATCAGGTAACACTATCGCTGTCAAAAAGCTTTCTGAGAAAATGGGCTGTGAGGTAGTGGAGATTTCCGCGCTGAAGGGAACCAATATTCTTGAGGCAGCCGGGCGGGCGGTAACATTGGCGAAGGCGGGCAGAGCTCAGGCTTCTGTGCATCGCTTTGACGCAAGGCTGGAACAGGCGATTGAGGCGGTGGAGGCAAAATTGTCCGGCGTGGCAGAGGAGCAGAAGCGTTTTTTTGCAATCAAGCTTTTGGAGCGGGATGATAAGATCGGGGATATGATGACTTCAGCACCCGATGTGGAATCTGAGATTCAGAATCTGGAACAGGTATTTGACGACGACGCGGAATCGATTATCACAAATGAGAGATATGTCTATGTATCCTCTGTGATCAAGTCCAGTTGTATTAAAGCAAATAAGAATACTATCAGCCTGTCTGACAAAATTGATAAAATCGTGACCAACAGAATTCTGGCGCTGCCCATTTTCGCGGTGGTGATGATTCTGGTATATTACATCTCGGTCACCACGGTGGGTACATGGGTCACTGACTGGACTAATGACGGCCTCTTTGGGGATGGCTGGCATCTGTTCGGCATCGGCGGCGCGGCGTATGAGGAGGATGTGGCGGCTTACGCCTCCGGGAACATCTGGACAGAGGATGTGCGGGCCACAGTGGATGCCGCTGCAGAGGCAGACGTAGTCGGCGCGGAGGATATTCTGGGAGCCATGGAGGATGAGGACTTCGGCGGCTTTGAGGAGGCCTATGGCACTTATGGAGAAGTCCTTGCAGAGAATGGATTTGATGTATCGGAGACTGTGGACGCAGCGATGGAAGATGCTCCCGACACTGCTGACTATGGAATCTGGGTTCCCGGCGTCCCGGTATTGGTGGAGAGTCTGCTGGATGCGGTAAATTGTGCGGAATGGCTCAAGGGGCTGATTCTGGACGGTATTATCGGCGGCGTGGGCGCTGTATTGGGATTTGTGCCGCAGATGCTGGTGCTGTTTATTTTTCTGGCATTTCTGGAGGGATGCGGCTATATGGCCCGGATTGCCTTCATTATGGATAGAATTTTCCGAAAGTTTGGTCTCTCCGGCAAATCCTTTATTCCTATGTTGATTGGCACGGGATGCGGAGTGCCCGGCATTATGGCCTCCCGCACCATCGAGAATGACAGAGACCGCAAGATGACTATAATGACGACCACGTTCATTCCCTGTGGAGCGAAACTCCCCATCATTGCACTGATTACCGCGGCTCTGTTCGGCGGCGCGTGGTGGGTGGCCCCCAGCGCATATTTCCTGGGTGTGGCAGCCATCGTTATATCGGGCATCATGCTGAAAAAGACTAAAATGTTTGCGGGCGATCCTGCTCCTTTCGTGATGGAGCTTCCAGCGTATCACATGCCCACCCTGGGCAGCATTCTCAGGAGCATGTGGGAGAGAGGCTGGTCCTTTATCAAAAAGGCGGGTACCATCATTCTGCTCTCATCCATCGTCATCTGGGCGGGTTCCTGCTTCGGTGTTGTGGACGGAAGCTTCCTGTTTGACGCAGAGATGGAGCTGGAGAACAGTGTTCTGGGATATATCGGCGGCGCGCTGAGCTGGCTTTTTGCACCGCTGGGCTTTAATGAGACCAAGGCTGTCATCGCAACCATCATGGGACTGGTGGCAAAGGAAGAGGTAGTAGGTGTGTTCGGTGTGCTTGACTTTGAGGGCATGACACAGGTCGCAGGCTATTCCTTCCTGGCCTTTAACCTCTTGTGCGCACCCTGCTTTGCGGCGATGGGAGCTATCAAGCGCGAGATGAATAACATCAAATGGTTCTGGTTTGCCATCGGTTATCAGTGTGTGTTTGCTTATGTGGTGGCCCTGATTATCTATCAGATCGGTGCGGCATGTACCGGTGAACTGAATATGATCGGGCTGGCGGCAGCGGTGATTCTGCTTGCAGGCATCATCTATCTGCTCTTCAGACCCTACAAAGAGGCGGAGACTTTGAAGGCAGATTTCAAGGCGAAAGATATCCGCAAGACAGCATAATATTTCTTCTTTTGTATAAATTTCATAATAATCTCTCAAAAATGGGCATCTGATAAGGATGTCCATTTTTGATTGTGATCACTGTCTGATTATGCCCTGCGATTTTATGTAAAAAATATGTGAAAATAGAGTTGAGTAAATAGCAATAGAAGAGTAAAATTAAAGTGTAAGTATGAACGGATACTCCTTATGCTACTGGAGGTGCCTATGAATCATTTTTATACCATCCAATCCGGAAATAATAAATTTATCAATAAAGCTATTTCTTTAGTTGAAGCCAGTGAAGAGGTGTTGGCTTTTATCGCTCTGGATATCAGCAATTTCAAATATATTAATGATTTTTATGGTATGGAGGAAGGCGACCGTGTAATGGAGGACATCGCTTCTTTTTTCTTTATTAACGAACCCCTCTGCCGCGCGGCATATGGTATGGGGTTTGACCAATTCCGGGGCATCTATGATATGACAGCCATGTCCAAGGAAGATTTGATATCCTATCTGACACAGAAGAGCCATGAATTTGAACATATGCTTTCCACCCGTTACCCACTGGTCTATAATCATGTGTATATCGGAATCTATTTTTATGAGGATAGGACCGTTGATGTCCGAATGGCAACAGACAGGGCAAATCTAGCCAAAAAGGTGATTAAGGGTACGTTTAATACGAATTGTCAGGTGTTTACCGAAAACAACTGTAAAGCGCATTATGAAAATATGCATATGTCAAATATGTTTATCCGTTCATCCCAAAATGGCGGTATAGAACTATATATTCAGCCCAAGGTATCTGTTTCAAAAAATTGTGTTGTAGGCGGGGAAGCCCTTGTGCGAATGCGTGACGAGCAGGGCGACCTCATTATGCCCGGGCGTTTTATTCCGGTTCTTGAGCGCATTGGTCTGATTGAACGGCTGGATAAGATTATGATTGAGAAGGTATTTGCATTCCAGCGGCAGTGTCTGGATGCAGGGAAAAAGGTATATGCCATATCGGTCAATGTTTCAAAGCAGGAATTTACCAGTCTTACGTTTGCTGATAATATTTTTAAGCTTCAAAAGAAGTATCAGATTGCGCCTGACCTGATTGAGTTTGAACTGGTGGAATCTACTTTTGTCAATGACCTCTCCAGCATTGTTGAGACCATAAGCAGTCTCAGGTCGGAAGGATTTCGAATTAGTGTTGATGATTTTGGGGCAGGCTATTCCACACTGAACCAGATTGCCAATATTCCTGCAGATATCATCAAGCTTGACGGCATATTTGCCCGGGAATCATTAAATACCGACAAGGGACGCGCCGTTGTCAAATCACTGATTACCATGTTAAATGATGTTAATTACAAGATTGTATTTGAGGGAATAGAGAATAAGGAGCAGCTTGATCTTGTTGCTTCTTATGGCTGCGATACGGTACAGGGATTCTATTACAGCCGCCCGATTCCGGCAGAAGATTTTGTAAATAAGTATGGTATTACTGATTCATTGGCATAGAAAGGATATCGGAAAGGACATTATGGAGACAGGTGCAGGATCGGAAAACAGAATCAGTATATCGGATACTGAGTTCAGTCCAAGAGGAAAGGCGGCCATGGAAAATTTCCTCTCGGGATATAATTGTACGCAGGCAGTAGCGCTGGCCTTTTCGGACCTGCTGGATATGGACCAGAGTATGCTGCTTCGCATGAGTTCTTCCTTTGGCGGCGGTATGGGGAGGCTCCGGGAGGTCTGCGGCACTGTGTCGGGTATGTTTCTGGTGGCAGGAATACTTTATGGATATGAAGACCCCAAGGCATTTGAGGAGAAAGCAGAGCATTACGGGCGCATTCAGGAGCTGGCCGCGCGATTTCGGGAGCAGCAGGGCAGTATTGTGTGCAGAGAGCTTTTAGGGCTGTCGGTAAAGCGGGATGATCCCGTGCCGGAGCAGCGCACGGCGGAGTACTATCAAAAACGTCCCTGCCCACAGCTCGCGGGACTTGCGGCGACTATTTTGGAACGGTTTATAGCGGAAAATCCTTATTAAATCAAACGACATCACATTGAATCCGAATAATACGGCACAAACGGCATAAAATCTTTTAAAAGCGCAAAAATAAAGCGAGAGCAGTATTGTGCGGTATTATATGGAAGGAGACAGTGGAGATGTATTATTTGGAGATTGAAAAAGTTGTCGGAAGAGAGATTTTGGATTCCAGAGGGAATCCCACCGTGGAGGCGCAGGTGCATCTGACGGACGGAACCGTGGGCAGGGGAACAGCTCCCAGCGGCGCGTCTACCGGAGAATTCGAGGCGCTGGAGCTTCGGGACGGCGACAAGGGACGGTATCTGGGAAAGGGTGTCACGAAGGCGGTGGAAAATATCAACACTGTCATCTGCCAGGCCATTCGGGGCATGGATGCCTCAGATATCTATGCGGTGGACCGTGCGATGATTGAGGCGGACGGAACAAAGGACAAGTCAAAGCTCGGAGCCAATGCCATTCTTGCGGTGTCTATCGCCTGTGCCAGAGCCGCGGCCGAGTCCATGGATATTCCGCTCTATCGGTTTCTGGGCGGTGTAAACGGCAATCGTCTGCCCGTGCCCATGATGAATATCATCAATGGGGGATGCCATGCTCCCTCTTCCGGGCTGGATGTGCAGGAGTTCATGGTCATGCCTGTGGGCGCATGCTGTTTCCGTGAGGCGCTCAGGTGGTGTGCGGAGGTGTTTCACGCTCTGGCCGCAATCTTAAAGGATAGGGGACTTGCCACTTCCGTCGGGGATGAGGGCGGCTTTGCTCCGGCACTCTCCTCAGACGAAGAAGCCATTGAGACCATTCTGGAGGCAATCAAAAAGGCGGGCTATGAGCCGGGCAAGGATTTCCGTATCGCCATGGATGCGGCATCTTCTGAGTGGAAGACTGGAAAGAAGGGTGAGTATAAACTGCCGAAAGCAGGCAAGGTTTACACTTCAGACGAGCTCATAGCTCACTGGAAGGAACTGGTGGAAAAATATCCCATCATTTCTATCGAGGATGCCCTGGATGAGGAAGACTGGGAGGGCTGGAAACGCCTGACTGAGGAGCTGGGCCATCGAGTGCAGCTGGTGGGAGATGATTTGTTTGTGACCAACACAACGCGTCTGGAGAAGGGTATCGAGCAGCACTGCGGTAATTCTATCCTGATCAAATTAAATCAGATCGGCTCCGTGTCCGAGACGCTGGAGGCCATCAAGATGGCACACAAGGCAGGATATACCGCCATCAGCTCCCATCGCTCCGGCGAGACGGAGGATACCACCATTGCAGACCTCGCGGTGGCGTTAAATACCTGCCAGATCAAGACCGGCGCGCCCAGCCGTTCCGAGCGCGTGGCCAAGTACAATCAGCTTTTGCGCATCGAGGAAGAACTGGGAAAATCCGCGGTCTACCCCGGCATGAAGGCCTTTGGAGTGCAGCAAAACTGATTTAAATATATGTGAGAACAGACTATTTATAAAGAATAGAATTTTGATAAGCCAGGAAGTTCCCGCTTCCCGGCTTATTTTATGCGCAGGGGCGCATAATGTGTTTTGCCGGATTGCAAGTAACAGTTCAGCCGGAGATATTACGAGGACTATATTCAGTCGGTGTCGAGGCAGGAGAAGACCGGGAGGGTTTAGCAGGCTCTGGCGGAGGTTGGTGCGTTTTCTTATAGTGCGGATCGGGGCCTAGGGTGAAATGCGCACGGATGCGCATTTCAGGTTCTACGGTGCATGGATGCACCTTAGAACCGACCCGTAAAATCGCAATATTCCACAACCGCACTATTAGAAAACACCCACCCGCAGCCCGCCTGCTAAACTCTCCCGGCCTTCCCCTGCCGACACGGCTGGAATAGCATCTGCAATATCTCCGACTGAACTGTTATTTATGCAAATATTTATGCGAATATTTATTCTTGGAAAAAAGTTGAAGGCACTTCCATTATCTAGTATAATATTTAATATAAAGACAAGTATCGTGAGCGGGGCAAGGCTTGCAGACTATAGGAAGGCAGGGTG
>JAIDDH010000066.1 GCA_029055435.1 Acetatifactor sp. | reverse complement strand
TTAAATAGACTGAAACGTTTGTACCATTCATATATTTCACCTAAGGGACACAGATACTGGTAGAAAGGACGATAAATCTTGATCGATAAAATTATGATTAGCAGCAATATTCCGAGTTTCCAGAAAAACAGCCCTCCCAACTGACCTCGCAGCATCTCGTTTGCGGTAAGCAGCGGGATTGCGCCGAACAACGTACCCGACGGGCACAGATATTTACAGAACGCAGGAACCTTTGCAAATCCTCCGAAAAAAAACAACGATCCGACTCCCACCAAAAGAAATAGAACGGCGTACTTTCCATATTTTATAATACGATGAAAAGGAAGATTTTTCCTTTTGTGAAAAATCGGAATTTTATGTAAGAGATCCTGTACCAAACCAAAGGGACACAGCCATCCGCAGACAAAACGCCCCAGCAGGCTTCCGAACAGGAAGAAAAATCCAAGCGCCGCAAAGGGAATCTGAAATCCCTGCCGGTTCAATAGTGCCTGTAACGCACCGATGGGACAGGAAGCAACCGCGCCCGGGCAGGAATAACAGTTTAACCCGGGAACACAGGCATATTTCAAGTTGCCCTGATATATTTTTCCGCTCGTGAAACCATAGGCGTATCCGTTTGTAAGAACTGTAAAAACGATTTGTACGATCAGCCGCAATTTCTTCATGTGTTCACCCAAGTCCAATACATTCCATACAGATCATAGTTGCCTTTCTCCAGATGACGGCCAGCTGGCCCTGTGCGGCACCAATGCCGAGAAACGCTATCCCGATCAGTATCCCCAGAAGCCACGCATCCTGCTTAACTGTCTTCCAAAAGCGCATTGATTTTTTCCTCCCACGCTGATTTTTCCATCGCGCCAATCACCGTATCTACCACCACACCGTTTTCATTCACAAAAAAGGTTGTCGGAACGGCTGTAACATCCGTTAAGAGAGCATAATAGATGGATTCATTCAAAAGCAGATGTGTATAGTTCGCGCCTGTCGTCTCAATCAACTCCGCCGCATTGTCAAGTGCCGCAGCATCTGCACCTTCCTGCACATCACTGATAATTCCGATGATGCGAAACTCTTCCGGTTCATATTCTCCGGCCAGCTCACCAAGTCCGGGCATCTCTCTCAGACACGGATTACAGTATGTCGCCCATACGTTTACCATCGTAAGCTTCGACTCCGAGAAAATAGATGCGGAAACGGTATTTCCGTCCATATCCTGACATTCAAAAACAATCTGAGAAGTCTCGCTCTCAGTATCTCTCCTGTTTCCTTTTCCGCTTCCTTCCCCGCATCCGCTCAGCAATGCGGCCATCAATATCCATGTGAAAAATAATTTACGATATGCTTTCTTCATTTCTGCACGTCACCTCATTTCAAACAATATTGTATCCGATTATCCGAACAATAGCAATTCTTTGTTTTGATAAGCACCGTCCGCATTTTCTGCATTTTCCGTATTTTCTGCATTTCCGGGATTAACGCAAAAACTCCGAAAATCCTGCAAGTCCTTATATGCCTGCTTCCGGCCCGGACTGCAAAATTTTCGGAGTTTTGATTGTCTGTCTGCTTCCGCCTACATAAATCCCTTCATTTCCTGCATAAAGTCTTCCTCTATTTTTATGAGCTGCTTTGCGGCGTTCTGGCTCTCTCTGGACGCATCGGGATATTTGTTCACATACTCACTGACGCTCTGAATACCCATATTACAGCCGTCCATCATAATCTTTGCCACCTGCTGGTCGTCGGGATGCATGAACATTTTCATATTCATCTCCGTCCGCGCCATCACTTCTGCCATCATGCTGGGCTCACTTTCACTCTCCCCGCAGGCTTTGAGCTGGTCGGCAATCTCACCCTCCAGCTTTCTGTGCTTTTCGCCATAGGCCTCCAGCAGATTGTTCAGCTCCGAGTCCTTGGCATACTCACGCATTTTCTTCACGCTCTGCATAGCCATATGGCAGCCGGAGCTGCATTCCTTTAACAGTTGAATCGAATTTTTATCCATATTATGACCTCCACTCACGCTTTGACCCGGTGTCTTATCAGGCCGCGGCTTTGTTTTATTCATAATAGGATGTGTCGCACAGCAAAAAATATGCAGATATTTCAAAAGATATATGCTTATGCAAAATCCTCTATCCTGAGCAGGCCGCTGGCACTTATGATTTTATCCCGTATTGCTCCGGCATCCAGCTCTCCCTTCTGGAATTTTTCAAAAATCGACAGCAGTACTCTTGTCTCGATGATGAGGGCATTATTCCGCTCTGCAAGTTTAATCTGATTTTCGTGAATCGGCTCTCTCTGTTCCAGAGGCTTTGTCCGAAACGGCGATATGATCAGCAGCTGCTTCACCTGCTCAGATTCCCCCTTCTCCTCTAAGGCATCCATATATCCATAATAATGCGTCTCCAACTGCGAGACATGTTCGGACTTCACATTGGATGTGACCCCCTTAATCTCACCAATTAAAGTAACCCCCTCCAGCTTAATCAGGAAATCCTCCTTCAGCTTGTCCACAAATCCAGATAAATCACAGTCCAGAATCTGCTCTAAAATATCAAAGACATCGCCCACCAGCTCCCCGCCATTTGTATACAGAATCGACTTGTATGCCAGATTTTCTGCCAGCTTCTGCTCGGCGCGCGCAATGTCTGCCTCCGCCTTCTCTATCTCCGACTTCTTATCCCGGATCAGCTCTCTCTGTTCATTGTCGTCACCAAATACATATGCCTTCAGCCAGTCCGGGTATTTGCTTCGCTCATCCGGCAACAGCCCCAGATATTGCAGATATGTATTTAATTTCTGCTCGGAATCAAGGATGTCCAATGTCGTCGCCAGCATCCGCTTATCGATAGTCACCGTATTGGGTTTATGGCTTCCGTCAGAATAGGTCTGCACCGCTTCCGCATCCTCCTCATCTATATCAAAATAAAAGGAGGCCCCGTACTGCATTCCCGAAATTGTCGAGATATTATTTTCATAGAGCAACGGAAACTGGGCTATGGAAGGAACCATTGCCTTCAGGATTGACTGGAGAGAGCCCAACATATCCTTTAGCTGCACATTATGCATATATCCTCTGTCATAACAATACCTGTAAGGAAGATTGCCCGGAAGCACAATAATGGTAACTGCGTGCTTTGCGCGCGACAGCATCATATTAATACTTCTCAGATCGCTGATGTCATTAATACTCTTCGTATCTGTACCCCTGTATTCCCACAGACCAGTATGGTTTAAGTCGATAATGTTGACATCATACATATCCAGAGACATCGGTGCGTTCAATGTAGTTCTTTCATAATCTGTATTTGGTATTTTACTACTGTCATAGGTGATGATCTGTATTTTCATTTTTCTTTTTGCTCCCATCTGCCAGCCCCGGCAGGCATTCCAATCCCAAAAATAACTTTCGTATAAGTGATTATTTATAATAATAACACAAAAACGCCGGAGACAAATTATTTTTATGCAAAATAATTTATCTCCGACAGAAATTATCTTCAGGACAACTTCCTGTCCCGTCCTACTGGGCCCGAATGATGTCCGTGACAGACATATCCCGGAGCCGTTTTGCCGGCGTGTATACCGCAGCGAGAATCGATACCAGTACAAACAGCAGGACCACTATGATCTGCATGACAGGTACGCTCCATGTGTAATAATAAAAATGCGAAGTGATCAGATAATCATACATATATTTACTGAGCGGCAGACCGATGGCACAGCCGACCGCACAACCACAGACAGCGTAAGTAAACGCTTCTGCGGCAACCATCCTGACCACCTGACGCAGACTCATTCCGACAGCCCGCATGGAGCCATATTGATTGATCCTCGCCGATACGCTCATGGAAATGCTGTTTATAATGTTTAACAGCGCAATCAAGGCAATGATTGCCACAAAGCCATATGCAAACACAGCAAACGTATAATACATACTCTTTGTGTTTTCTTCACGCCGGTCTCTGAATTCATACTCTCTGGACAATTTACGGATCTGTTCTACAGCTTCATCGCTCTCGTTCATGGACCGGCTTGTCATCTGAACATCAAGAACCGCATAATCGGTGATACCTGTCAGCCGCGTAAAGGTTTCCTCAGAACTGATTACTGTAATAATCCCTCCGGAACCTCCGTCATTACTGAACGGATTGTATTTGAGCATCCCGGCGATCTCAAGCTCTTCATCGCACAATTGGATTTTATCACCAATGTTCAGCGCAATATCCCTGTCCCAAATTGCCAATACATAATGACTGTCCCCATATACTTTCCTGACGTCGCTCCCCTTTCTGAGATCACTATCCTTCACAAGCAGCTCTAACTGGTAGTCATCATATGATATCAGCTCAACCTTTTCTGCAAAAACACCCTCAACCGGTACATCGTTAGACACTCTTCTGCCAAAAGCATGTGCCACACCGTCTATCTCTCTGATCTGACCGAGGAGAGACGCATCTATGGAATTTGTCAGATCCGCGCTTGTGATATCAATGTCCGGGGCAGACGCTTTCTGCGGGAGCAGACAATCTATCAACTGTATCAGCACGGAAAAACATAAGAACAGTATAATACTGAATGCAAACGAACCTGTCACCAGCAACAGATTTTTCTTTGCCGATACGGCATGATGGATGCCCAGCGCGGTCTCGACTTTACTCAGACGCGTATTTGTGGCATGCTTTACATTTTTGGTATCTCCGGCATTGCCTGACACAGCCGCCACGGGAGATACCTTCGCCGCACGCCTGGCCGGAACCTGCGCTGCAAGGAATACCGTGACAATGCCGAGAACCGCACCGCATACAACGCCCACTCCACTCACCATAAAAACAGGCATATCCGACACCTCACCGCCCACAAAATGTCTGAGTCCTGCGTTTAACATGTTTGTAGTGATAACACCCAGCCCGGCGCCTATGGGAACAGCCGTTTTACACCAATTCAGCGCCTCCAGTCTCACAAGACGGATAATCTGGCTTTTGCTTGCGCCGATACAGCGAAGCATCCCGAAAAACTGCAGCCTCTGGGCGACATTGCTGTTCAGACTGCTTGAAATCATCAATATCCCCGCCACCATAATCAGTACAAATAATATAGCTGCCAGAAAATAAGTATTGTTTATATATGTCTTGTCGCTGATTCCGTTTGCAGCCATCAAAATCGTATTCAAGGCAATATTGTCATCCGTAAGCTCATACTGCGCCTTGATATCCGCTATGGCTTTTTTCAGATTTGTATGCTTTTTAAACTGGATATAATATTGCGGTCTGCCGGCCTCATCGTTTTCATTGCAGATCTCTCGAAAAGTTTTGATATTCATAAACGCGCCGATCTGATTCTCTTTTACCAGCAGTGCGCTCTCCTGTCCGCCGTTGGAATTGACATATCTTCCGTTCCCGCTTATACGGAATCCTGATACCATAAAAGCGCGATCACCCGCCGGAGTATTCAGAATAATGGTGTCGCCTGCATCTACGCCGAGAAGCTCCTGCGCGTTTTCGGTGAGAATGATATCATTCCTGCCGGTTGCATGCGCACCGTCGGAAAAGTAATGCATAATATCGCCGACAAATGTCTCATCGATACCACACAGCGCCGTCTGCACTCCTGCGATATAGTAATCCTTATCCATTTTCCAGGGCTCGTCGAGATTGATGACATCATACCAGGATGAGCGGGCAACGTCAGACCGCATGGCAATACTCTCCGCGCTGCTCTCCTGTATGCCGCTCAGACGGATATGCCAATATCCTGCTACATCGACGGAGTGCGCTGTTTCCATCCTGAGAAATGCGTCCGCAAGTGAAAAAATAGTAGTTACAAGGAAAACCGCAAGGATAATACAAATATTGATCATTCTGTTCTGCTTTCTGCGGACGCGGGCAGAAGCGGGAATAATACCGAGATAACTTTTCATTCCTGGCACCTCCCAAAATCGGTCAATACGCCGTCTGACACCTGCAATACCCGATCTGCGGTCTGCGCGATATTTCTGTTATGAGTAATCATGACAATGGTCTGCTCATATTTCCTCGAGGCATCCCTTAACAGAGTAATCACATCATTACTGTTCTGCGTGTCCAGATTTCCCGTGGGCTCATCCGCCAGAATCAATGCCGGACGCGTGATCAACGCACGCCCGATTGCCACTCTCTGCTGCTGCCCGCCGGACAACTGGCTTGGCAAATGCCTGCGGCGCTCCTTCAGATTAAGCACCTCCAGCAGCTCCTCCAGATATTTTTTATCGGGCTTTTGATAATCGAGAAGCATCGGAAAGACAATATTCTGCTCCACCGTCAGTTCTGGAATCAGATTGAAGCTCTGAAAAATAAACCCGATATTTCTTCGCCGAAAAACAGTAAGACTGCGATCATTCATCGCAAACGTATCTTTGCTGTCGATGAACACTTTGCCGGAGGTAGGCGTATCCAGCGCGCCAATCATATTCAGGAGCGTACTTTTCCCGGAACCGGACTCTCCGACCACTGCCACAAATTCACCCTTCGGAACAGAAAAGCTCACATCCTTCAACGCATGCACCGCCGTCTCACCCCTGCCATAAGTCTTGGAGATTGATTTTACTTCCAATAAATTCATAATGATAAACACCTCTTTCTATGCGAAATTCTATCACAACTGATATTGGAAGAATATCACGACAACCCTACTGTAAGATGACGCTCACCCTACAATTTTGTAGGAATCAAAAAATCCATGATAAAAGTGGTGCCTCTGCCCGGATCGCTGTCAACCTTAATAGCGCCGCCATGCGATTCTATAATCGCTTTGGCCAGGGACAGGCCAAGCCCTATTCCCTGGGTGTCTTTGGAATAGCGGCTGCGATAAAACCGTTTGAAGATATAATATAAATCCTCCGGATGAATACCGCTCCCGTTATCCTTTACGGTAATCTGAATAACGGACGTGGACAACCTCCATTCAATACAAACGACGCCTCCCTTTTCCGTGTGATCCAGAGCATTTTTTACAACATTGCCCACAGCCTCTGTCAGCCAGCCCCGGTCACACAACAGAGTGATTGTATCATCGCCCGCCAGAAGAATTTCCTTTTCTTCCTGAAGGGCGCGGAACAAAAAGCGCTTTTTTACACTTTCCATCATTTCAGACACATTCTCAGAAGCTTTTTCCAGCACAATAGCACCCGCATCGAATTTCGCGACATTCAAAAGATTCTGTACCAGGTTCTCTATCCTGTCAAGCTCCTGCTCAGAGGAATCGACAAACTCCTTAATGGTCGGCAGGCCCTCCGCCTCCCCCTGCATAATGCCGTTATAAATGTTGAGAGCCGCCAGCGGAGTCTTCAGTTGATGAGAGATATCCGATATGGTATCCTTCAGAAACTTTTTGGCCCTTCTCTCATTTTCAGCATGAGCATTCAAAATGGCGACCAGGGAATTTACTTCGTGGAACAATCCGTACAGCTCACCCTCTGCGTTGCTCTCAATGCGGGCATTCTCATCGCCGGAAATATACGCTTTGATCTGTTCCACCGCAGCTTCCATGATCTTATCCTGCTCCCGAAAATATCTGTAACAGAACACCATGACTGCAATGCCCATGCCCAAAGAACATATCCATATATAGAGAGCCGCATTTTCAAGTCCTAAGCCCATGCAGGCCACGGAAAATAAAGTGACCGCCAGCATGCACAGCAGTATCCTGTCAAAAAGTGATTTTATTTTTCTGTTTGCCAGTATTCTCATCCTACACCTCAATCAGTGGAATCGGTGGAATTCCATTTATAACCCATACGACGGACGGTTACGATTCTTCGCGGTTCACCTGGATCATCCTCTATTTTCGTGCGCAGCCTGCGTATATATACCGTGAGCGTATTGCTGTCTATATAATTTTCATCACAGTCCCACAATCTGCCCAAAATCTGTTCCGGCGAGAGTATCACATTCGGATTCTCCATGAACAGACACAGCAATTTGTATTCATTTGTTGTCAGCTCCAGCAGTTCTCCATTCTTATATACTTCCCCTTTTAGCCGCAGCACTCTGATATGATTGGAATTCAACTCGGTATCCGTCTGACTGAAATTATCGCTTCGGCGGAGCAGCGCATTGATCCTTGACAGAAACACTGCTAATTTAAAAGGCTTGGTGATATAATCATCCCCTCCTATGTCAAGTCCCATGATGATATCCGTCTCCTCATCGGCGGCGGTGAGGAACATAATCGGCACTTTTGATGTCCGGCGTATCTTTTTGCACAGATCAAATCCCGAACCGTCGGGGAGTGACACATCTAAAATTACCAGATCATACTTCCCTTCTGCCCACATCGCATCCGCTTCAAGAGCTGTGCGGGCAATCTCTATCCCGTACCCCTGCTTTTTGACAGCAAAGGAAAGCCCGTTAATCAAACTCAGATCATCTTCCACCAAAAGAATCTGTTTCACTGTCATACCTCACTTCTTCAGCATTATAAACATTATAAAATAGAAAAAATCAGCCCCTAAAACAGCTCTTCCCGATTGTTTTAGGGGCTCTTCCATGTCAATCTTTTATGTCAATTTTCTTCTATGTCGATTTATTTGTCCTGAATCTGTGCGTGAAGCTTTTGCAGGGAATGCACCTCTCCATTGCCGGCCTTCTGCACATAGAGGATGCCCTCTGCCGTGGCCCGCGCCGCAGCGATGGTAGTCATATAAGGAATCTTGGCCTTGATGGCCGCCTTCCGCAGATAGCTGTCATCATGTACGCTGTCATTCCCCACGGGAGAGTTGATAATCAGATCAATCTCGCCGTTGGTGATCAGATCCAGCACATTGGGCCTGCCCTCGTAGAGCTTCTTCACAAGCTCGGCGGCAACCCCCGCCTCATTGAGGGATACACAGGTATTGCCGGTGGCCAGAATCTTAAATCCGGCCTCCTGAAATGCCTTGCCCACTTCCACTACCTCGTCCTTATCCTTGCGATTCACGCTGATCAGCACCGTCCCGCTCAGGGGAAGTCTGGTCTGAGTCGCCTCCTGCGCCTTGAAGAATGCCTCTCCCACAGATGTGGAAAGTCCCAGCACCTCGCCGGTGGAGCGCATCTCAGGCCCCAGGACAGGATCTACCTCCTGGAACATATTGAAGGGGAACACCGCTTCCTTCACACCGTAATAGGGAATATCCTGCTCTTTTAAACCGGGCACGGGAGAAGGTCTTCCGGTGATGTCCGCCGTGATGATCTCCGTCGCCAGCGGCACCATGCGGATATTGCACACCTTGGACACCAGAGGCACGGTGCGGGATGCTCTGGGATTTGCCTCCAGCACATACACCTTGCCGTTCTCGATGGCATACTGCATATTCATCAGTCCGCGCACATGCATCTCCTCCGCAATCCTTCTGGTATATTCCTTGATTGTCGCCACATTCTCCTCGGAGATATGTCTGGAAGGGATGATGCAGGCGGAGTCGCCCGAGTGGACGCCCGCAAGCTCTATATGCTCCATAACGGCGGGCACAAAGGCATGAGTGCCGTCGCTGATGGCGTCCGCCTCACACTCCGTCGCATGGTTTAAAAACCGGTCAATCAGAATCGGTCTGTCAGGTGTCACACCCACCGCAGCCTGCATATAGTCGGTAAGACTTTCGTCATTATACACTACCTCCATACCGCGGCCGCCCAGCACATAAGAGGGACGTACCATCACGGGATAGCCGATTTCATGAGCAATCTGAAGCGCCTCCTCCACAGTGGTGGCCATGCCGGATTCCGGCATGGGAATCTCCAGCTTGTCCATCATGGCGCGGAACAGATCTCTGTCCTCCGCCAGATCGATGACAGAGGGCGAGGTGCCTAAGATGCGCACACCGTTTTTCTCCAGATCCGCCGCCAGATTTAACGGGGTCTGTCCGCCGAACTGAGCAATGACGCCCACGGGCTGCTCCTTTTTGTAAATGCTCAGCACATCCTCCAGGGTCAGTGGCTCAAAGTAAAGCTTGTCGGAGGTGTCGTAATCCGTGGAAACCGTCTCGGGATTGCAGTTTACAATGATGGTCTCAAAACCCAGCTTTTTCAATGCCAGTGCTGCATGCACACAACAGTAATCGAACTCGATGCCCTGGCCGATACGGTTGGGGCCGCCACCCAGGATCATCACCTTGGGCTTATCGCTGCGGATGGGATTTTTGTCCTCCGCATTGTAGGTGGAATAATAATAAGCACTGTCAGGTGTGCCGCTCACATGGACGCCCTCCCAGGCCTCCTCCACTCCCAGCGCGATGCGGTGCTCGCGGATCTCCTGTTCCGGGATATCCAGCAGAATACTCAGATACTTGTCGGAAAAACCGTCCTTCTTGGCTCTGATCAACTTCTCATCAGCGGGAAGCGCTCCCCTGCAGGCGAGGAGCTCCTGTTCCTCCTCCACAAGCTCCTTCATCTGCTCGATAAACCACGCCTTCACACTGGTAATCTCATGGAGCTCCTCCACGGACGCACCTTTTTTCAATGCCTCATACATGGCGAAATGCCGCTCGCTGGAAGGTGTGGCAAGCATCTGCAAAAGCTGCTCCTTGGACTTCTCCTCCAGCTTGGCCACCTGCCCCAGACCGTAACGCCCGGTCTCAAGAGAGCGGATCGCCTTCTGGAAGGCCTCCTTATAATTTTTGCCGATACTCATGACCTCGCCCACGGCGCGCATCTGTGTGCCCAGCTTGTCCTCCACACCCTTAAACTTCTCAAAGGCCCAGCGGGCAAACTTAATCACCACATAATCGCCGTCCGGCACATATTTATCCAAAGTCCCGTATTTCCCGCAGGGAATATCCTTCAGTGTCAGCCCTGCTGCCAGCATGGCGCTGACCAGAGCGATGGGAAAGCCCGTGGCCTTGGAAGCCAGTGCGGAAGAACGGGATGTTCTGGGATTGATCTCTATAACAATGATTCTGTCGCTGACAGGGTCATGGGCAAACTGCACATTAGTGCCGCCGATGACCTGCACGGACTCCACAATGCGATATGCCTGCTCCTGCAGCCTCTTCTGCAGTTCCTCGGAAATAGTGAGCATGGGAGCCGCACAGAAGGAATCTCCGGTGTGTACACCCAGCGGATCGATATTCTCGATAAAGCAGACTGTAATCATATTGCCGTCCGCATCCCGTACTACCTCCAGCTCCAGCTCCTCCCAGCCCAGGATGGACTCCTCCACCAGAACCTGCCCTACAAGGCTTGCCTGAAGTCCTCTGGCGCAGACTGTGCGCAGTTCATCCTTATTATACACCAGACCGCCGCCTGCGCCGCCCATGGTGTAGGCAGGACGCAGCACCACGGGATAACCCAGCCCGTCCGCAATCTGCAGCGCTTCCTCCACGCTATAGGCCACCTCGCTGCGGGCCATCTCGATGCCCAGCTCATTCATGGCTTTCTTGAATTCGATTCTATCCTCGCCGCGCTCGATGGCATCCACCTGCACACCGATTACCTTCACATTATATTTGTCCAAAATACCCGCACTGGCCAGCTCTGCACAGAGATTCAGGCCGGACTGACCGCCCAGATTGGGAAGCAGCGCATCCGGGCGCTCCTTTGCGATAATCTGCTCCAGACGCTCCTTATTCAGCGGCTCAATATAAGTGACGTCCGCCGTCTCCGGATCCGTCATGATGGTCGCAGGATTGGAATTCACCAACACAATCTCATAGCCCAGCTTCCTCAGCGCCTTACAGGCCTGAGTGCCGGAATAGTCAAATTCGCAGGCCTGTCCTATAATGATCGGGCCCGATCCTATAATCAATACTTTATGAATATCAGTTCTCTGTGGCATGTTACAACCTCCTTAGTTGGTTTCACTGTCCTGCTTTGCGGATATCTGCGGACATTATCTTAATCCTATCACATTCTATCACACCTTAATCGGTTTTACAAATACAGAATTATGATGAGACTTCCGCCTTGAACTTCCGCAGAATCCCCAACAGCAGATACATGCCATAGGCAGACAGCATCACCTCCGCGATACACCCTGCATAAGTGATCCCGGACTCAGCGAACAGAGCATTCATCAAAACTATCGCCGGAATTTCCAACACAATCTTACGCAGAATCGCAAAATAAAAGGTTTTCCTGCCCATTCCTATTCCCTGCAGTACTCCCACTACCAGAAAATCCGCCAGCATAAAGGGCATGGCCACACTGAAGCCGCGCAAAAACAGTTTTCCATAATAAACAATTTCCGGATTGCTCATAAAAAGGCGAATCAAAAATTCCGCTGCCGTCCAGTAAACCACAGCAATGACTACCATGACCGGCACCATTATTTTGGCCACAAACTTTATGGCCTCCTCCATACGCTTCGCATTCTTACTGCTATAGGAATAACTGATCAGAGGCATCACTCCCTGCGTTCCTCCCAGAGCAATCTGCATAGGCAGCATCTGGATTTTCTGTGCGATTCCGATGGCAGCAACTGCCGACGCTCCATAATCGGCCACAAAATGGTTCAGCACCGTCATTCCCGTGACATTCAACAGATTCTGTATCGATGCCGGCACTCCCACCCCGCAGATACCAACCACGATATCCTTCTGCAAAACAAGATACCGGGGGTGCAAATTGATATAGGTCTTACCCCTTCTCACCACCAACAGCACTATAAAATAAGCGCATGCTACACAATTCGAGAGACAGGTCGCCAGCCCGGCGCCTGCCGCTCCCATATTAAGCCCCCATGGCAAAATAAAAATCGGATCGAGAATAATATTCAAAAGGCAGCCGCTCATAGTCCCAATGCTGGCATGCAGCGCCGCGCCCTCCGACCTCACCAGATACCCCATCACCACATTGAGGATGGTGGGAACTGCGCCGCAGATCACCGCCCACTGCAGATAGGAGGCTGTAGCCGCCTCCGTCTGAGCGTCCGCCCCCAGAAGTCCAAGCAATGGCGTCAGAAAAACCAGACAACCCAAAGATAATATAATTCCACTGAACACCGACCCGTAAAAGCCGAAAGCAGCGCTTCGCCTCACCGTCTCATAGTCGCTTCGCCCCAGCGCACGGCTCATCATGCTGGAGGAACCAATTCCAAAAAGATTGTTCACCGCATTAAAAGCCAGCAGTACAGGAGCTGCCAGCGCTACCGCCGCATTCTGCACGGGCGCATTTAAAAGTCCCACAAAATAGGTGTCCGCAATACTGTAAAACACCATGACCAGCGATCCGAGAATAGTCGGCACCATCAACTTGCCCACCGCCTGCGGAATGGGTATCCGTTCAAAAATATCGCTCCGTACCATCTCTTAAAGCGCCTTACAGTCTCTCAATGCCAATCCGGGACAAACTTTAGCCAGTGTTTCCTCCAGCTCTTTCATCTTAGATGCTCCATCTACCCAGAGGGCCATAAGCCTCTCGCCATCCGCATTCAGCAAGTCTACCACATACCGCTGTTCCGCCCCTTCGTCACAGCTTCTCGATGTCACAAGCCTACCGCCTGCAACCTCGGATAATTTCGCAATACGGTAAGAGAGCTTATCGCAAAATTCATACCGGCTTACCAGATAACTATCTGTAATCTCCACTGAGCTCTCGCTGTTGACCTCTATACTGTATTTGGGACGGGTACGCATCTGGCGGTCAAACTCCTTTACCTCTTCTTCCGTGGTAAGCAGCCGTGCCAGATTGTCCTTCACAACCTTGGCCTCATCCTTCGGAACACTCTGCGGGCTAAGCGTCATGACCATGAAACAGGACAGTCCCAGGATACCTCCTGCCCAGCCCAGATAGGGCATCCAATTTACTATAGAATTGTATTTGAGAAACATGATAACCACGCTTATACCCGCAAACAGAAGAAGCAGCAGCAATACCGACATTGCTTCCCGCGTTTTTTCTCTCTCCTCTCTTTCCTTCAAAGCACTCTCGTAATTTCTCAACCAAATTGGTCTCTCCATTTGTGTTCCTCTCTTCCTGATTTTAAGTTTCTGTTTTCACCCTGGTATTTCGGAACAATACATCCGATGGGTATACTCTTTTATTATACTTGCATTTCCTTATAAATACAATCCCTCTATCTCAACTCGAAGTCAGACTGCGTTCCGACTTGCTCTGCCCCTCCTGCCCGCGCCGCATAGCTTCCTCCCGATAGGCATCTGCCTGTTCGGGAAGCCCCATTGCCTCATAGCAAGTAATCAGGCCCTGAAAAGCCCGCTCATTGCCCGCCTTCAGCGAGAGCTCAGGCGCGGTCTCATACGCCGCATTATAATACCAGACCGCAGCCTCCTCATAATCCTTTGCCCCGGCATAAAAATCTCCCAGCTCACAGCATATCTCCGAACAGCCCTCCCCTGCCACCAGCTTCACGGCATATTTGAAGAATCCGGCCGTGTCGCCGCGCAGTCTGGCCGCTCTGGCCGCCACACAGCAGGCCTGCACAAACTCTGTGGGCCCTCTGCCCACATCTCTGACCGAGTCTGCAAAAAAGCTCTCCGCCAGAAGAAAATCTTCATCGCTTCCCGCCACAAAAAGCTCTCTCGCATACATCTCATGCAGATGGGTGGAAAGTCTGACTCCTCTGTCCGTCTGTCTCCTGAAATTTGCCAAATCCCGCCCCGCATGACTGCATTCCGGCATGTGAGTGATGACGATATCACTGTCATATACTACCGGCTCCAATCTCACGGACTCGTGAATAGGCTCCTGCCACACAAATTCCCGTTGCCTTTTAAAAAGCTTGGGACGGTACTCCTCATCAAAATTATAGACTGTTCCAAACTGTAGCTGATTGCCATACTTCATCTGAACAATCTCTATCTCAGGGAGCAGAGTTTCCTTCAATAACAGATAACGCTTTCGGTTTTCCTCATCCAGAACCTCGTCGGCATCCGCTGAATAAATATAATCCATATGTGCCTTGGAAAAGGCAAAATTACGCGCGGCACTGAAATCGTCCGTCCAGACAAAATCATAAATCAAATCCGTATAGCGGGCGGCAATCTCTTTAGTCCGGTCGGTGGAACCTGTGTCCACAATGATAATCTCATCCATCAAATCCGCCACACTGTCCAGACATCTGGCCAACACCCTCTCCTCGTTCTTCACAATCATGCAGAGAGAAATGGTAATCTTTTTGGTCTTTGCATTCATCGGGCTTCTCCTCCGTCAAACTGTATCCGCAGCGTATATTCCTTTTTTAAATGTACCATCTCTGGGCAGTAAAATCAACCAGAAACCAGAACGCTGCCGCAATATAGGGCACAAGCGGCACCGGAACCCTGAGTTTCCCATTTCCCGAGATATTACCCCGTATCATCTGAATCAATGTCAGGCCGCCAAACACAAACACCATATGCATCAGATAATCCCGAAATCCCAGTCCCCGGGCTGTCAGCATCGCGGCACAGACGCAGAAGGCATGGCAGTCCGCACGCCCATAAAAACGGGCAAAAAACAGCTCCTGCAAAAGCACAAAAAGGCCAAGAGACACCATGTATTCCAACCGGTCTGTCCCGCCACACATTCTCCCAAGCAATAGCAATCCTGCCGCTGCTCCTGCTGCCCACCACACAAATCGGTAGACCATCTGCTCCCACCAATCCATAACCACAGCCGTCAGAAGACAGCCCGCAAATACACTCCACAAAATTTTCTTCCACAATACGCTTTCCCACGAAACTATTTCTGTCACACTTTCCGCACCCACACCGGTGCCCTCGATACAGACGACATTCAGTATACATAACAGGGCCAGTCTGCACCTGCCCCCTCCCGTCAGGCGCAGACTCCACTTCTCATCTTGGCTTCCCACAAAAAACAGTATCGCCACAGTGCTAAACAGCACAACTACACAGACGCTCCATATCCATAACTGCAAATTCTCATACCCCTTCATAGCCAGCTCACCTGAGCCTGGTTCTCAGCTCGCTCAGCACACTGCCCTCAACACCCAGCACCGCCAGCGCAGGATGAGCCTCCAGCATTCTGTCACCCTTATAGGCCCGCACGGTGATTACGTATTCCCTCCTCTCCGGCACATACAATGGAATCATGAATTCACAGGACTCCTCCTGTTTATACATGGGATTTTCCACATAGACATACACCTGATTAAGCTCAGGATTCTCCGCCAAAAATTCCGGAGGAAACTCAATTTCCACCTTATCCGCATATCCTCTGGAGGTAATGCGCAGACATCCGCTCTCTCCCCGCTTAAACTGCGGTTCATGAGGTTCCAGTACTCTCTCTATCTCTGCACTCAAATCAAACTCCAGAGTACTGCAGACTATCGAGTTCTCGTTTCCCACATTGTCTGACGCATAAGCCGTCACCCGGAAATCTCCGCTGAAGATCGGTTCATCCTCACAGATATCCACCACAATCACGCCTTCATCATCAGGGACATAACGCTCCAGACATCCATTGTCCAGATTCTCAATCTCCAGATACAGTTCTCTGACGCCGCTGAGATCATCCCGAGCCTGCACACGCAGAAGGATATGCTCCTGTCTCCGGTCCAGTAAAGAGAGCTTTTCCAGGACTTCCATACCTGAAATCCGAGGAGCCTCTCCGTCTCCGATCAGCCATATGCCATGCCCGCAGTCCACCTGATAGTCAGAATAAACGACCTGCGATCCGTCAACGGCTCCCGCGATGGGAATCAGGCAGATAGTCTGCCCGTGAGCATCCCTGTCCAGCAGCAGCTCCTGTGTGACTGCAAGCTTTCTGCAATTTTGGCTTCTGACGGCTTTCGCATAATTCCCACCTGTAAGATACCCCTCTCCTTCCGCCGAAAAACGCAGTCGGCCCGCAGGCAGCTCCCGAATTCCTTCATTCACGTCACAGACAGGCACATAAATCGAAGACTTTATGCGTCCTCCTTCTTTGCCCTCACTCTCCAGAATCGCATAGTTCAACTGATAATCGCCTGTGGCAGGGCCCTGCATATATGCACAATACTCCACTGCCAGAGGAGTATATCCGTCGCTTCTGACATAATAGGTATTCTCTTCCTTTGCCGGGTAAACATTCTCACCAGACTGCAGGATGAGCTGTTCCGTGACAATTGGCCATCTGACTTTTGTGCTCCCGCCTGATTTGCTGCCCAGAGGAATATGAACCACACCGCTCCGGTTTCCCGCCACATCCACCGCCAGCACATGCAGATACTGCTCCTCCTGCAAAAGCGTGACTACGAGTTCTGCCCGGGACAGATAACTTCCATTTCGCTCATTGACTTCTGTATAAGGATTGGTATCCAGACAATACCAGTAACCCGCGGTTCCCGACACCAGTGTATTGACAGTGACATTGGATACCGAAAGCATTTCAGAACTGCCCTCGGCAAAAGACTCCACCTTATGATAATAGGTGGTGCCATAATCTTGCGGCTCCTGCCAGCACAGCTTCAAAGTCTCTTCATCCACGGGCGTTTTCACTATGCTGTCCGGCGAAACGGCGTCAGGTGCCTCCATATCCTCCGCGATCACAGCATTCAACGATGTATCTGTGTGATAACCGATATCTTCCGACACAATCGTAATCCGTCCGTTTCCGATACGGCCACCCTCCTTCGTCTCATAAGAACGCGCCCGCACCGTGTTGACATAATTGCTCCCTCCATAAGACGGCTTCGCACTGATCACATAACCGTCATAGGGATAGCCGCAGATATAGTCCTCCGTCTTCCCGCAGCTTACGGCATACCCTGCCACAGCGTTGCAGACAGCCGGACTTTTCTTCTTCGTGTTGTTGGCCTGTTTTCCGTGGACCGGGCAGATATGATCATAATAATCCGTCTCATGTCCGCTGCAGCTCTGTCCCAGAGAGGCGTCCGCCCCACAATTTGGACAATATTCCTCGTCGCTCCCTCCCCAATACCACGTCTTGCTCCCGCTATACTTATGTTCCAACTGCTGCCCACATTTTACAGGTATGGTATAGCAGCCGCCCGACTTGGAAGGGGCTCCCTGATGGACATGATTACAGACGCCGGCCTCATGGTGATGCACCAGCTTTTCACCCGCACGGCCGCCGAGATAACCTCCCCCGCCTCCTGAACTGCCGTCCTCTCCATCATGGCCTTCCGGGACGAGGCTTTGGGCAGAGCCGCCCGGATATCCGTCATCGCTGTCTCCGGCTCCTCCGCCTCCTCCGGCCATCAGCAAAATATCGTCCATGCCCAATGAGACCACTGAGTACCCGCCGCCATTGGCATAAATTTCTCCCTTTCCGCCTCCGTTAAAGCCATTCTGTCCGGCCACACAATAGTTTACAAGTCCCCCTCGCTCCAGCCAAAAGGTTCCTGCTACTGTTCCTCCCAGGCCGCCTGAAAATTCTCCATAGTTTCCTCCCTGTGCTCCCCAGGCCTCGATACGATAAAATCCTGCATACGGCACACGAAGGGCGTTGGCCGCATGCGTATATTCATACTGCCGCTCAAATGAGACACTCTCTTTCATATCATGGGCGTCCAGAATCTGTCTCCAGGATTCTCCCTCTCTGCTCTGATAGAGCTTATAAATCTTTTTCTGTCCATCCGGCTGGCTCCAGCTCAAATCCACAGCTCCCCTGCCGCCGTTTCCCCGATAATTGTCCTCCGCCGTCAGCACAAGCTCTACCCACTGCGCATAGAGTGTCATATCTGTCACGGGTACCAGCTCTGTTCCTGCTTTACCGGCAGGTTTTTGAAACTGCTTATCATAATACCAGCCTCCAAAAGACAGGTTTTCCTTCCCGGCATCGGGCAGCCTGATTGCGTCCCGTTCATAAACTGCCGTGATACGGTCCACATTGCCATCCTCCCCGCAGAAGCGATATTGACTCTCCTTCAATTGCCCTGCAAAGGGAGCCTCCTGACGCCATTCCACAAAATGCTGTGTTCCTCGGACAGACTCCAGCATTTCTCCGCCGCCCAGATCAAATTTGACCAGACAGCCGGAGGGCGCACTCAGTTTCCGGGAATCTATGACATAACTTGTCCCATATTCCCCCCGCACGCGGGTCAGCCCTTCCCGGCCTTCATAACTCCCGCCCGCCGGGTCAATCTCCAACACACTCTCGGAGGGACGCCATACGGCATACAGCCGCACACTCCCTGCTTCTTCATCCTCATAATAATTCCCTGCACAGAGATTCAAAATCTCTGCCCCGTCCGCATAATACGCTCCACTGCCATCGCTCTCGGTATTCCAGCCCGCAAACTCCCAGCCAATTCGGGTATAAGTGTTGAGATTTAAATGCGTCTGAGGCGTGACCTCCCTGCCCTCATAGCTTGTGGCATTGCCATACATATGAAAGCTGGGAGCCATATACCCTCCGCAGGAATCCCCGCCCCCGTTGGCATCATAAACCACCCGGTAACAATTGGCGGATATCTCCCGGCAGGTATGCCACTCGGTATCAGCCCCTTGTTCCAGATTATTGTCAAAGGGGCACAGGTAGTAATAGGCCATCCCCTTCCCCATCTGCAGATAATCCAGGCTTTTTGCCGCCGCTCTGCTCATGTAAAAATTACAGTGTATAATAAGCTCTTTACAGTCCGCGCAGACAGGACGCCACGCCGAAAAATGCTTTTGAAAACATGGTCCCCGCGAATACCTCACTCCGTGAAAATGGTCATAGGACGGATAAGCGCTATGACAGCAATTCACGCGGGAAAGTGCTACCCGCCATTCAGAGATGGGAATGGCGCCCGTCTTTCTCACTTTATAATAATGCTCACCCGTCTGCAGCGCCCTGAGCGTACCGGTCACTCCCGTCCTGATATCATCAGAACCATCCTCCGCATACCATACCACTGACCGGTTTCCCGCATCTGTAGTCCACGCAAGTCCATCCGGCGCAAAGCTCACATAGGGACTGGTATAGATATCTCCCGCCTGAACCCAAAAGCCTCTCCAGAAAATACCCAACAGCATCCCCCATAACACAATACAAAATTTTATCTTTTTCATCACTCACACACCTTTACCACCCGCAGAGTTCCTCTGGCAAGCTCTGTATAAAACTGCTCCACATCCCCTGCGTCCAAATACACATTGACACGCTGCGCGGACGAAAGGGAGTCTCCGCCCCCGATGGCATTGCCTGCGCTGTCAAACACTTGCTCCACAAATATCTCCCGCCAGATCAGATGGGCAATCCCGCTCTCGGATACCGTATAAATATGGATTCTGTCCCCCGCACGTAATACGCCTCCCGCCACCTGATACAGATCATCTGCCTTAAAGCCCGCAATCACAGGCTCCTCCATCCGGGCAAAAATTTCCTGTTGTTCCTCAAACATCCCGGTCGTCAGCAGCGTTCCCTCCGCGATGGACACTCTTGCAATCAATCCCTCGAGCTGCCCCGGTTCCGCCAACGCCGTGGCGGGAATCACTCCCTTATCCACCTCCTTTAGACATAAGTAGTCTCTATAATTCCGGGAAGTGATACGCTCTCCCTTTGGAATCTCTCTGGACGCCACATAGATGCCGCCGCGCTCATACTCACTCAGCATCTTCTTTTCCATCTGCAGCATCACTGCAAAAATTCCGATGGCCGCCGCCAGAGCCGCAATGATACTTCCCGTCCACACTCTGGACCACAAAACCTTCCTGTCCATCTTTTTATCTGCTCTCATCGTTTTCATGTTTCGCCTCCTTCTGTGTCTCCACTCTCTTCCCTGCTCTCTTCTTTGTTTTCCGATACAATGTCCACTAGCTTACCCTTGTGAGCCTGCACTGTGATTCCTGCAAAACCTTCCACATCGAAGCAAATCTCACTGTATACTCCCGTACATTCCACCGTCACTCCGTTAGGCGCTTTGACCGCTCCCCTCGCGCCGCTCCAGCGTTCCGATACCTGTCCATCTCTCCCTATGCGTATGGCATTCACCCTTTTCTGATCCACATTGTAGACAATATAGTCTACGATCTCCACCGGCCCCGCAATCAATGTGCGATTGGTACACTCCCAGTTGTCATCGAGACCTAAATTGTCCCGCACCGCATCCACATAAATGTCATAAGCCGCCGGGGCGTCCGCTATGACAATCCTGTGGCTTTTTCCGTATTCCTCCAGATCAATTAGTGCAGACGCCAGGTTGGACATCGCCAGCGCATCCTCCAGATATCCGGCGGTGGAGCGCCATGAGGCCAGGGTCAGCAGAGTGTTTATCAAAACCGCCAGCACCAGCAAAAAGAACAACCCCAAAACCCACTCTGCCTGTCCCCGGTCTCTCGCGCTAATATTTTGCCGTTGACACCCGTTTCTCCTCAAATGCATATTTTCCTCCCAATTTTCCGCAAATCCGCAGCACAATCTTTGCCCCGTAACCGGCCGCCTCCGATGTGGTGCCTGCCAAATCGATCTCTGTGACACCCTGCTCCGAAAGCTCCCGCAGCAAATCCTCCCTGTCCTCCGGGGTGAGTCCTCCCACAGTCTCCATGCGGAGAATATAGCGTCTGGCCAGTTGATCCACTTCCGCTTTTTGCTGAATCAGCCGCATGTCATCCAAAAACGCCAGCATAACAACCGCCATCGCCAGGATAAAAATACCCGTAATCATGATATTGCCTACATTACCCTCCTGACGGCATCGAGCACCGCCCCGGCGGCATCGCTTTCTTCCCACCTTTATCCCTTCCACTTTTATCCTCCTGTCTCTACATCTCTACATTCCGGGGACGGCTCCCGTACCTCCCAAAATGCCCTGGGCTCTGGAAGTCATATCCCCGACGATTGTCTGAATAAACTCGGTCAGGCTGTCCTTCATCACCACACACAGAAGCAGTGCGATAATGCACAGTCCTACTGTCACTAAAATACCGTCAATACCGGGGTCCTTCGCCGTCCAAAATCCAGTCCGGCCCATAGCTTTTTGTTTCACAACCTTGTGTTTCATAGTCTTTTTTTCCATGTTTCATCCTCCCTGTTCCCTTTGAAATTATTTGTTTGTTAGTTTAATTTTTAGCTCCTTATAGTTCACAATTCTAAAATCGGAATGCCACCGAAAACATCTGTGTGACGCAGGCATAGAGTACAATTCCCAGCATTGCCGCCAGAATGCCCAACTGATAAAAGGTCACGCTGCGGTCCAAGGCTCCCTTCCTGCGCCCCAGGACTGCCATCTCCATGTCTTTTACCTGCTCCGCAATATCGCTCAAAAGCTCCACTGCCTGCCCGGATTCCATGGCTTGCAGCAGCGTGATACACAATGCGTCGATATAGCGGTTGTCAAAACAACTCTGAAAATGATTGAGCGCCTCATGCACATCCGCCTTGACAGTGACTGCCCCCGCCAAATCCAGGAGCGCCTGACGCAGACGCACATCCTGCACACCTGCATAACACTCTGTCAGAGCGTCTGTCATGTATACGCCTGCCCGAATCTGGATTTCCAGACCATGATAGATAAACTTTAGCTCCGACAGCATGCGCTCATTGTCCCGGCTGTTCAGATACTGCACCAGCAGCACCGGCAAAAAGTAAAAAGCTGACGCTGCCAGAATACCCGTCCACAGCGCATACGACAGCCCTATTACAAAGCCGGCAAACGCCAACAGCAGCCTCAGAGACAGCCATGAAAGCAGCTGCAGTCTGCCGCCAAAATGAAAAGCGGCGCCCTTCCTGCAAAGCCAGTCCTCCGTTCTCTGATACCAGCCGCTGTCCTTACTCCAGGCTGCAAGATATCCCCGAAGCTCCTCACAGGCCCGCAAAACCTCCCGATAAGGCCGTTGCCTGCCAATCCTGAGCATCCAGACAAACAAAAGCACGGCCGCCGCTACGGGCAATATGTCCAGCCACCACAAAATATCCTCTTCCCTCAAGTTCTCACCTCCTTTCCGAAAGCCTGCGCATAAACAGCAGCAAAATAACAGCAACGACTCCCAACGCAATTCTGCCTGGTACGGTATTCCACAAGAGCGCCCACACCGAAGTTTCCAGCAGCCCGTCCACGACAGCCAGCGCGAAGACTGACAGTATCAACAAAAGCAGCATATTGATAACCGCCTCCCGCAGCATGCCTCTGCGCTCCTCCCCCATCCGCAGATACTCCCGCATAATTCTACGGCTGCTGTTTACCAGAAGAGTGAAATCCGCACAGTAACGCACACTGATTTCCATATTGCGCACCAGCTCCTTAAACTTCGGATGCTCTATTTTCTCAGCCATAGACAACAGGGCCAGACTTGTATCCCCTGTGGTCTGCGCCTCGTATCCGCATTCATCCAACGCAGAACGAAGCGGTTCCTCTACATATTTACTGATTTGTGTGAAAATGCCGGTGAGTTCTCCGGCTGTGATGCTGTAATTGCCCAGAAAATCCAGAAATTTGATAAGATTTGCATTGACACTGCGGAATGCTCTCATCTTGCAGAACTGCAAAATCAGATACTCCGCGCTCCAGAAACCAACCACTCCAAACAACATCGTCTTCCAGCTGAAAACTGCCAGAAGCACCATGGCCAGAACTGCCGAGCCAAAGAGACTTCCCGCCATCCAAAGCTCCGCTGTCAAAAAGGGCAGCCGCCGTTTCCAGCCGCTGTAGTGCAGCTCCTGTTCCATACGATACCAAAACGAATATTTCTTTTGCAGCGTCAGCAACTGCCTGCGGCTCTCCAGAAGCCTCCTGCGCGCGGCCTCGTCCAGCTCCTGCCCGCCTTTTTGCAGCAGTCTGCCGATAAGCCTCAGCCATCGCACCCGAAAACACAAAAGCCCGCAGCCGCACAGCAAAAGCGCAAAAATCGCCGCATAAATCAATACATTATAATATTCTCTCATAAATCAGTCTTCCTTTCTCTTCGCTCCACCCTTTGCAGGCGTAGATATTCCGCACTCGAAAGCGCTCCATAAACACAAAGGTCTGAAAACAGTCCATCATGCGCATCAACTCATCCCGGGAGTAGCGGCTGGCATACATGGCATAGTCCACCAGTTTATCCGCGGCTCTGTCTGCGGAGGAAGCGTGAATCGTGGCCGCACAGAGCTGACCGGTACAGGCGGCGTTCAACAGATACAATGCCTCCTCCCCTTTGATCTCGCCGATGATAAAGTAGTCCACATCCATGGTAAGTCCGGCAATGCTGATATGCTTCAGATCATAATTGACATGACTCTCCCGGCTCCCCGGCAGACTGTGAAGAAACATCATGTCGGGATGAGCCATCGTAGTGAGTTCATCCGCCTGCTGCGTCACCAAAACCGCCATATCGTCCGGCAGGGTTTCCTTCAAGGCGTTCAGGAGCGTCGTCTTGCCGGAGGAATTCCCTCCACAGATAATGGTAGAGCCCCGGCGAAATCGTTGTATCAGCAGCTCTGCCGTCTCTTCACACATCATCTGTCTGTCGATTAACTCCCGAATCTGCGGGAAAAATCTGGGAACCTTGCGAATACACAGATAAGGCTCGCTGTAGGTGTTGACCAAAGGCATGGATAACGTAAACCGAAGAATGAAATCCGGATGGCTTTCTGTGTCCGTGAAACGCTGAATAGCGTTCAGATTGGAAATATTGACCTGATTTTTGGCAGCGATATAATCAATAAACTGCCGATACTCCTTTTCGTCGGCAAAGCACAGACCCGCGTCCATGCGTCTGCCCTCCCGCTTGATGCGGATATTGTCATGGCTGATTACCCGAATATCCGACACCGACCTGTCATCAATCAGAGGCGACAATTTGGAGTAACCGAAAATATACTGTTCAAAGGCGGCCAGTATCTGATCGGCCAGCTTTCCCACTGCCAGCCCCCTGCGTTCCAGATGCGCAGCAGCCTCCTGCAGAAAAGCCTCTCTGCTCAGTTCCCCCCGCCGCATCTGTATGAGAGAGGTCTGTTTCTGCGTCAGATAGTCGTCCACCAACTGCCGAAGCCCTTCCGTCACATAGCTCTCGGCTGCATGCACCTCTGTCACACCCTTATTTTGTTTTTCATTTTCTTTCATCACACCTCCTGACTCAGCCCGCGCAGGAGAATGCGTTATGTGACAGGAACAGAGCAGACTAAACAGAAAAAAGGCCACAGTTCTCCCCGGCATCCGACGCGCAGACAGAATAATACAACTTTAATGAATTTAAAAATAAATGGTAATTTCGGCCGAGAATGGCCGTCTGAAAAAATAGATACCCGGCAGCCGGTAGCTGCCGGGTAAGAAAAATCTACACCCTTTTTGCTCAGATGTCAATACTTGAGTTTACTTTTTTATGGCCTTTTTGTAAATTTGTGAAAAATGTAGAATTTGCAAAATTTACATTTTACTTACATTACTCACAAATATTCAGGCAGGCAGATTCTCACGGATAATTTCCTCAAATTGCTCATAGACCCTCTTCAACTCCTGCCACAATGCGTCGGCCTGCGCTGCATTCACATCCGCTGAGGCCTTGCCGCGAAGCTCCTCCACCAAATCGGAAACTTTGTGATAGAGCGAATCAAGTCCCAGATTTCCGGTAACGCCCTTCAGCGCATGAGCACATTTATAGGCTTCCTCATAATCCCCGGCCTGCAGATACTGCCCAAGCTTCTCATAATTGGCATCGTCCAGAAATCTTCCCAAAAACTTCTGATACATGCCCTCATTGCCCATAAAGCGCCCGAGAGCCGTATCCACATCCGCTCCGCATTCCACCAAGCGGCTTTTGAACCCATCATCCATTTTCTATGTCATCTCCTTACTGATTTAGGTACTTTTTGATAGTACTCAATTTAGGTAAAGTTAAACATCTTGATTACTTCCACAATATTGAAGAAGTCTTCCCTCGCAAGCTCAAAGCACTCGAGCACATCCGGCGAAAACTGGCCGCACTCGCCTTTGAGAATCATATCGT
>JAIDDH010000065.1 GCA_029055435.1 Acetatifactor sp. | reverse complement strand
GTCTTTATCAGTCACCGCGGAGATGACCATATTAAATATAAGACAGCGCATCAGCACGATGGAGAGACCGCTTCCCAGATTCCAGTTGTCGGTCTTGGTGAATTCCTCCTCGATGATATTGCCGATGAGTAAAATCTTGCCGCCGCCCAGAACTCTGGAAATCACAAATGTGGTGAGAGCGGGGACGAACACCATGGTAATTCCACTGAATATGCCGGGGAGGCTTAAAGGAAGCAGAATCTTCAGAAAAGTCTGAAAAGGATTGGCTCCCAGGTCTCTGGCGGCGTTTACCACATTTTTATCGATTTTGGCCAGCACATTATAGATGGGTAGCACCATAAACGGCAGGAAGTTATAAACCATGCCCAGAATGATGGCGGCCGGAGTGTTGATAATATTCAGGGAGGGCAGATGCAGAAAGCCCAGAATCCCGTTGATGACGCCGGTCTTCTCTAATAGAGACTGCCATGCCATGGTGCGCAGCAGAAAATTCATCCACATGGGCAGTATAAAAATCAACACGATAAAAGAATCCTTGTGGGAGTTCATACCGCACAGGATCATGGCCAGCGGATAGGCCAGAATCAGGCAGATGACTGTGCTGACAAAGGCCAGCTTCAGAGCTTCCCACAGAGCCTTGGAGTGCTCCGGCGTGGCGATGGCGAGAATATTTTCCAGAGTGAAAGCTCCGGTCTTATCGGTCAGTCCGTAGTAAAATACCATGCACAGCGGCACTATAATAAATAGAGCGGACCAGAACAGATACGGTACGGACAAGAGTTTTTTATTCATTGACACCTACGGCCTCCTCGTCCTCGGATTCCGGTTTGTTCATGATCTGAATGTTGAAGGGATCCACCTTGATGCCCACCTTTGTACCCACGGGCTGCATGCGCGTGGACTGTACCAGCCATTCAAAACCGTTTGCCATGACTTCCATCTCATAATGGACGCCTTTAAAAATCAAATGAGAGACTGTGCCGCGGATTACACCTTCCTCAGGGGAGACCAGCTCCACATCCTCGGGTCGGATGACCACGTCCACGGGCCTGTTTTCTCCGAAGCCTTCATCCACGCAGGCGAAACGTGCGCCCAGGATTTCCACCAGACGATCCTGAATCATGGTGGCTCCGATGATATTGCTGTCGCCGATAAAGTCCGCCACAAAAGCATTCTCCGGTTCGTTATAGACATTCTCGGGGGTGCCGATCTGCTGGATATAGCCCTGATTCATGACAACCACAGTGTCGGACATGGTGAGAGCTTCCTCCTGATCATGGGTTACATAAATAAATGTGATACCCAGCTCGTTTTTCAGACGGATCAGCTCATACTGCATGTCCTGACGCAGCTTTAAATCCAGCGCGCCCAGAGGCTCGTCCAGAAGCAGGAGCTTGGGCTCGTTCACGATGGCCCGGGCGATGGCGATACGCTGCTGCTGGCCGCCGCTTAAGGAGTCCGGCATGCGGTGCTCGAAGCCGTCAAGATTTACCAGCTTTAAGGCATACCGGATTTTGTCGTCTATGTAAGCCTTGGACTTGTTTTTGATCTTTAAGCCGAAGGCGATATTCTCCGCGATGTCCATGTGGGTAAAAAGGGCATACTTCTGGAATACGGTGTTCAGATTGCGCTTGTTGGGCGGAAGATTGGTGATGTCCTGACCCTCGAAAATAACACGGCCCTTGTCGGGCTTCTCAAATCCTCCCAGAATGCGCAGAGTGGTAGTCTTGCCGCAGCCGCTGGGACCTAAGAGCGTCAGAAACTCGTTCTCCTTGATATAGAGGTTCAAATCGTCCAGAATCATCTGGCCGTCGAAGGATTTTGTTATGCCCTCCAGATTCACCAAAGCATTTTTCATCTCTTGCAGTCCTTCCCGTATACTGAAATATACAGTACATGCCATATCAGTATATGCCATGTACTGTATATTTTTTTATACCTATGTATATTTTCATACATGTTTCGATGCTGTCTATACACAAATTACGATAATAATAGCGGAAAACGTGGGGAATGTCAATAATTTTACACAAAGTTCTTGTCAGAGTTTTTATCAGAATTATCAGGAGGAATTTTTTGGAAAAGGTATTCAAAAAAAAATAGGATTGTGCTATATTGAGTAAGAAGAAAAACAGAGTATGAAACAGAACTCTGACGGAGTTTTAAGGAGGGTTTGCCATGGCGAAAGCAAAAGAAAAATATGTGGCATATGTGTCAACCTACACCCAGGGAGACAGTCACGGGATTAAGATATATGATGTGGATATAGAGCGGGGACGTTTTCAGGAGAAGAGTAAGGTGGAGATTACCAATTCTTCGTATCTTACGATCTCACACAATTGTCAGTATCTGTACTCCATCACGGATTTCGGCGTGGAGTCTTACAATATTCTGCCGGACGGCAATCTGGAACTGATAAACTTTGCGTCAATCAATGGCATGAGAGGCTGTTATATATCCACGGATTACACGGACAGTTATCTGTTTGTGGCGGGCTATCACGATGGCAAGCTCACGGTGCTGAAGCTTCAGGAAGACGGTTCTGTCGGTGAGATTACGGATGAAGTGTTCCACAAGGGGCTGGGCAGTATCGCAGAGCGCAATTCACGCCCCCATATTAACTGTGCCCGCATGACCCATGACAATAAGTATCTTCTGGTGGCCGACCCCGGTATGGATCATGTGAAGGTATATCGCCTGAATCTGGAGTGGGGCAAGGTGCAGTTGGCGGATATTCTGCACAGTGAGCTGGACTCCGGTCCCAGACATATCAAGATTTCTCTGGACGGGCGTTTTATCTATGTGGTGCATGAGTGGAGCTGCTGTATCGATGTGTATTCTTATGAGGATAAGAACGGTATGCCGAAGTTCGAGAAGATTCAGACGATTCAGACTGTAAAGCCGGAGCGGGGCAGCACTAATGCCGCCAGCGCGCTGAGTTTCTCAAGAGACTATAAATATATGCTGTCCTCCAACGCGGGGGACAATTCTGTCGTGATTTTTGCGGTGGATACCGAGACGGGCTTCCTCACCCAGAAATTCTGTCTGCCCGTGAGCGGAGAGTATCCCAAGGATGCGGAATTTTTCCCCAATGACAGGTTTTTGGTGTCCCTGAATCATGAGAGCAATGATATGACCTTTTTCCATCTGAATCTGGAGGCGGGCAATATGATCATGAACGGGCCGCCCATCAAAGTGGATGTGCCCAACTGTATCGCATTCCACAAGCTGGGCAGTACCAGAAGAGCGTAGAGATCAACAATAAAAATTTTCAAGACTTTCCATTTTGGCGGACATATTGATCATCATGGCGTCCAGAACGGTAAGCGCAGTCATGCATTCCAGAACCACAACAGCCCGGGGCACAATGATGGGATCGTGTCTGCCGTGGATGGAGAGCTCCACTTCCTCACCGCTTTGATTGACGGTCTGCTGGGTGAGATAGATGGAGGGAGTAGGTTTTACATGGGCGCGCACAAGCAGTATATCGCCGTCGCTGATGCCGCCCAGAACGCCGCCGGCATGATTGGTGGATTTGACCACATGTCCGTTCTCCATGCGGAAGGCATCGTTGTTTTTGCTGCCGCAGTGTGCGGAGACTGCAAAGCCGTCGCCAATCTCCACAGCTTTTACCGCACCGATGGACATGACGGCCTTGGCCAGATTGGCATCCAGTTTCTCGAAGACGGGGTCGCCGATTCCGGCGGGGAGTCCGAGTACGCGGCATTCCATGGAACCGCCCACGGAGTCCTGACGTTTTTTTGCGCCCTCCAGATAGGCCACGGCTCTCTCGTCGGCAGCTCTGTCCGGCATGGCGGTGGGAGTATGTAAAATAGCATCCGCATCGAAGTCGTCGAGATTGGCTGTGATAGGCCCTATGGAGCGGGTGTAGGCCTGCACGGTAATGCCCATGCGGGAGAGGATTTTGGCGGCGATTGCGCCTGCGGCCACACGCCCTACGGTCTCGCGGCCCGAAGAGCGTCCGCCTCCCCGATAATCTCTGAAACCATATTTTTGATCATAGGTATAGTCCGCATGTCCGGGGCGGTAGCAGGAGGCAATATTGCCATAGTCTTTGGAAATCTGGGAAGTGTTGCGCACCATCATGGAGATGGGAGTTCCGGTGGTTCTGCCCTCGAATACACCAGAGAGAATCTCCACGCAGTCATCCTCTTTGCGCTGGGTTGTGATGCCGCTTGCGCCGGGTTTTCTGCGGTCAAGATAGCGCTGGATATCTTCCTCGCACAGAGGAAGTCCTGCCGGACAGCCGTCCACAACAACACCAAGGGCCTTGCCATGGGATTCGCCCCAAGTAGTTATTCTGAAAATTGTTCCGTATGACGATCCTGCCATGACAACTCCTCCTTTATTTTCCAATATTTTTCCAAATTATGTATGGTGAAATCACAAGCGAACACAAAACACAGTGGATTTTATTCAAGTATATAGATTAATTCAAAAAAAAGCAAGAAAAAGAGTGCATTTGTCCGGAAACTATGCTATGATATCCATGTATCTGTCAATAATATTGGAAAAGTACCTTAAAGAGCATATAAATAAGACGTAGAAGAGGCATATAAAGGCACACAGATTGATGAAAACCACTTTAAAGGAACGTGTAAGAAAAAAATTGCTGCAATTTGGCAGAAAAAATAAAATATGCAGCATCCTGGTTCTGCCGGCCCTGGTTGTGAGCATGTTCTTTTTTCATGCAATAGCGTATTTTGCGGGAAACGGCAAGCGTTTTTCCATGCTCGCTATGATCCTCTGTCTGTTTGTGGTCTACAGCAGTTTTTCGTTTCCTCTGTTTATTTCAGGGAACGAGAGAGCGGTGGAGTGGGATCTGACAAACGCAGACAGCAGTGTGGAACTTGCTCCCGAGTCCGAGCTGAGTCCTGAGGATATGGAGTTTTTGGCGGGTGAGGATGTATTGGAGGAGTATGAGGAGAATCTCCATGGTAAGGGCGCTGCAGATACCTATGACGCCTCTGAGCTTCTGGCGTCTCTGGAGGGCAGAGGCAGCGGGACTGAGCGGACGACGCAGGAGATTCTGGAGGCTTATGAATCCGGGGAGCTTGTCTTTGATGCGGATGACTGGCGGCTGGTGCTGATCAACAAACAGCATTCTATTCCCGACGACTATAGCTTTACGCTGGGAACCATCGTAGGAAATCTCCAGTGTGACGAGCGGATTCTGGATGATTTGTCAGATATGCTGCAGGCGGCAAAGGACGAGGGCCTGACCCTGAAAGTGCGATCTCCCTACAGAACCCCGGAACGACAGAAGGATAATTTTAATGCCAGGGTCAATCAGTATATGAATCTCGGTATGTCCTATATGGAGGCTTATCAGCGGGTGAGTCGGGTCATTACATTGCCGGGCAACAGTGAGCACGAGATTGGTCTTGCCCTGGATATCACTTGTGATACTTTTGCTGATCTGGAGCAGCCATTCGGGGATACTGACGCAGGGAAGTGGCTGGCGGAGAACAGCTGCAGATACGGTTTTATTGTGCGTTATCCCAAGGGAAAGGAATATGTCACCGGCATTGATTATGAGCCCTGGCATTTCCGTTATGTGGGCGTGGAAGCGGCCACGGTAATGACCAAACAGGGTATCACTCTGGAGGAGTTCTGGGAGGATTTGGAGAGTAACTGAAAATATGGAACAGACAATACAGAATCAATTTCGGGCAAAGTACCGTCTGATTAAGACGGAAGGCCGCGCCAAGCGGGGAGAGTTTGCAACGGTACACGGCGTCATTCAGACGCCGGTTTTTATGAATGTGGGAACTGTGGCAGCCATCAAGGGTGCTGTGTCCACGGAGGATTTGGAGCAGATCAAGACCCAGGTGGAGCTTTCCAATACATATCATCTGCATGTGCGCCCGGGGGATCGGATCATCCGTCAGATGGGCGGGCTGCATCGATTCATGTCCTGGGACAAGCCGATTCTCACGGATTCCGGCGGGTTTCAGGTTTTTTCACTTGCGGGTCTTCGCAAGATCAAGGAGGAAGGTGTCTATTTTAACTCCCACATCGACGGAAGAAAAATTTTTATGGGCCCGGAGGAGAGTATGCAGATTCAGTCCAATCTGGGGTCTACCATAGCCATGGCTTTCGATGAATGCGCACCCAGCAAGGCGGACAGAGGCTATGTTCAGGCTTCCGTGGAGCGCACCACCAGATGGTTGGAGCGCTGTAAGCGGGAGATGAAGAGACTGAACGGGCTGGAGGGGACGGTGAATCCAAATCAGCTGCTGTTTGGAATCAATCAGGGGGCGGTCTATGATGACATCCGCATTGAACATGCAAAGCGCATTGTGGAACTCGACCTGGACGGTTATGCCATCGGCGGGCTTGCTGTGGGGGAGAGTCACGAAGAGATGTATCATATTCTGAATGAGGTGGTTCCATGGCTGCCCAAGGACAAGCCCACCTATCTGATGGGAGTGGGAACGCCCGCGAATATTCTGGAGGGCGTGGAGCGCGGCGTGGACTTCTTTGATTGTGTATACCCTACCAGAAACGGACGGCACGGACATCTGTATACGAATCACGGGAAGATCAATCTCTTTAATGCAAAATACGAGACGGATGCCCGGCCCATCGAGGAGGGCTGCGGCTGTCCTGCCTGCAGGAGATATTCCAGAGCGTATATCAGACATCTCTTAAAAGCGAAGGAGATGCTGGGGATGCGCCTGTGCGTGCTGCATAATCTGTATTTTTATAATACCATGATGGAAGAGATTCGGGATGCGCTGGATGCGGGAGAATTTGCGACCTACAAAAAGCGCAAGCTGGATGGGATGGCTCATACACAGGAAGCATAAATTCTAAAAAATATATGAAAAATCTTTGGAAATATAAAAAAGGGCTTGCCCACATTTCAAATTCTGTGTATTATTATCTGGATGTATTCTTTTGCAAGAGAAATTTAAAACAGAGATTTGAAACAGAGATATCACGCGGCTGAGGGCTGCGGAATGGAGGAACGATGGGTATTTTATTGACGGAAATAACAGAGGCAGATGCAGCGGCGGCCGGAAGTTCTGCCGGGGTAGGAATGATGCTGATTTTTTATGTAGTAATCATTGGCGCGCTGTATTTCTTTATGATGAGACCGCAGCAGAAGGAGCGGAAGAAGGTGGCGGCCATGATCGCGTCCCTGGAGCTTGGCGACTGCGTGCTGACAACATCCGGCTTCTATGGGATCGTCATCGATATCAGCGATGACACTGTGATTGTGGAGTTTGGTAACAACAAGAATTGCCGGATTCCCATGGACAAGTCTGCTATCAGCAGAGTGGAGAAGCCTGAGAGCAACTAGATTGCTTAAGAGGTGGTACAGGAGCAGTTCCTTTGGGAACTGCTTTTTTAATCGTTGGATTGTAACAGTTCAGCCTGCAATATTGTGAGGGCCATTCCAACAGTGTCGGCAGGAGAAGACCGGGATGGTTCAGCGGGCGGGCTGCGCTTGGGTGTTTTCTAATAGTGCGGAGATAGTATCCTGCAGTTTACGGGTCGGCTCTAAGGTGCATCCATGCACCACAGAGCCTGAAATGCGCATCCGTGCGCATTTCCCCCTGGTTTTCTCCTCCGCACTATAAGAAAACGCTCCAACCTCTGCCAAAGCCCGTTGAACCATCCCGGTCTTCTCCCGCTTCGGCACCGACTGAATATAGCTCTCACAATATTGCAGGCTGAACGGTTACGTTGGATTATATATTTTGGATTTCCCCAGGGTTGAAATTTGCACACATATCAGTTATGATAAAAAGAAGCTTTGTGATAGCAGGAAGCAAAAGAAGCAGGAGGTCATGTGACTATGAAATTAAACATTACCTGTATCCCCGGTGACGGAATCGGGCCGGAGATTGTGACGGAGGCCAGGAAAGTTTTGAATAAAGTGGCCCAGGTCTACGGACATGAGATGAATTTTACAGATATTCTGATGGGCGGCGCGTCCATCGATGTGCATGGGGTTCCTTTGACGGAGGAGGCCATCGCCACGGCAAAGGCGGCGGACGCAGTGTTGATGGGGTCCATCGGCGGAGATACCACCACCTCGCCATGGTATCAGCTTCCGCCGAATCTGCGCCCGGAGGCAGGTCTTCTGGCGATCAGGAAGGCGCTGAATTTATTTGCCAATCTGCGTCCCGCGGTGCTCTATGAGGAGCTGGCCGGGGCCTGCCCGCTGAAAGAGGAAATCAGTGCCGCGGGGTTTGACATGATGATTATGAGAGAGCTCACGGGAGGACTGTATTTCGGAGAGCGCAAGACTGTGGAGGAAAACGGAGTGCGCAAGGCCATCGATACGCTGACCTATGACGAGAATGAAATCCGCCGCATCGCCATCAAAGGCTTTGACATTGCCATGAAGCGCCGGAAGAAGGTCACCAGCGTGGACAAGGCTAATGTGCTGGATTCTTCCAGACTCTGGAGAAAGGTGGTGGAGGAGGTCGCAAAGGACTATCCCGAGGTGAAGCTGGAGCATATGCTGGTGGACAATTGCGCCATGCAGCTGGTAAAAGACCCGGCTCAGTTCGATGTGATCCTTACGGAGAATATGTTCGGTGACATTCTGTCCGACGAGGCCAGCATGGTCACGGGCTCCATCGGAATGCTGGCAAGCGCCAGCTTAAACGACAGCAAATTCGGCCTGTATGAGCCCAGTCATGGCTCTGCCCCGGATATTGCGGGCATGGATATCGCAAATCCCATCGCCACGGTTCTGAGCGCATCCATGATGCTGCGCTACAGCTTTGATCTGGATGCGGAGGCGGACGCTATTGACGCCGCCGTAAAACAGGTGCTTCAGGACGGCTATCGCACAGGGGATATCATGTCCGAGGGCTGTGTGAAAGTGGGATGTTCCCAGATGGGTGATCTGCTCGTCGAGAGAATACATTAATCAAATCTATATGGAAAGAGAAAGAAGGATACGAACATGAGAAGTGATTCTGTAAAGGTAGGAAATGCGCAGGCGCCTCACCGCAGCCTGTTTAACGCGCTGGGTTACACGGAGGAGGAGCGCCGCCGTCCCATGATCGGCATCGTGAGCTCCTACAATGAGATCGTCCCCGGCCATATGAATCTGGACAAGATCGTGGAGGCAGTGAAAATGGGCGTGGCCATGGCCGGCGGCATGCCGGTGGTATTCCCCGCAATCGCCGTGTGTGACGGTATTGCCATGGGGCATATCGGTATGAAGTACTCTCTGGTGACAAGAGATCTGATTGCGGACAGCACGGAGTGCATGGCATTGGCCCACGGTTTTGACGGTCTGGTGTGCGTGCCCAACTGTGATAAGAATGTGCCCGGCCTTCTGATGGCGGCGGCACGTCTGAATATTCCCACGGTGTTTGTGTCCGGCGGCCCCATGCTGGCAGGGCATGTGAAGGGACAGAAGAGGAGTCTTTCTTCCATGTTTGAGGCTGTGGGAAGTGTTGCCGCAGGCACTATGACACAGGAGGATCTGTGTGAGTTTGAGGAGAAGGCCTGCCCTACCTGCGGCTCCTGCTCCGGTATGTATACTGCCAATTCCATGAACTGTCTCACGGAGGCAATCGGCATGGGTTTAAAGGGAAATGGTACGATTCCCGCAGTGTATTCCGCGAGAATCCGTCTGGCAAAGCTTGCCGGAATGAAAATCATGGAGCTTGTGGAGAAGGATATCAAGCCCCGGGATATCATGACGGAGGATGCTTTTATGAATGCGCTGACTGTGGATATGGCGCTGGGATGCTCCACCAATTCCATGCTGCATCTGCCCGCCATCGCAAGGGAGGCAGGTGTGGAGCTGAATCTGGATATCGCAAACGAGCTCTCCGCTAAGACTCCGAATCTGTGTCATCTCGCTCCGGCCGGGCCTACTTATATGGAGGATTTGAATGAGGCTGGCGGCGTGTATGCGGTGATGAATGAACTTACCAAGAAAAATCTCCTGAATCTGGACTGCATGACCGTAAACGGCACCACCATCGGAGAGAATATCAAGAATTGTGTCAATTTGAATCCCGAGGTCATCCGTCCTGTGGAGAATCCTTATTCCGAGACCGGCGGCATCGCAATCTTAAAGGGCAATCTCGCCCCGGACAGCGGTGTGGTCAAGCGCTCTGCCGTAGTGCCGGAGATGATGGTTCACGAGGGCCCTGCCAGGGTGTTTGACTGCGAGGAGGATGCCATCGACGCCATCAAAGGCGGAAAGATCGTGGCAGGCGATGTTGTAGTTATCCGCTATGAAGGCCCCAAGGGCGGCCCAGGCATGCGGGAGATGCTTAATCCCACATCTGCCATCGCAGGCATGGGACTTGGTTCCTCTGTGGCATTGATTACGGACGGACGTTTTTCCGGTGCGTCCAGAGGTGCGTCCATCGGACATGTGTCCCCTGAGGCTGCAGTGGGCGGCCCCATTGCTCTGGTGGAGGAGGGTGATATCATCCGTATCGATATTCCGGCAAATACGCTGGATGTTCTGGTCTCCGACGAGGTGCTCGCCGAGCGCCGCGCAAAATGGCAGCCCAGAGAGCCCAAGGTTACCACCGGATATCTGTCCAGATACCGTGAGCTTGTGACCAGCGGCAACAGGGGCGCAGTGTTGGAAATCCCCGGAAAGCAGGAGGTATAGTAATGCTTTTAAACGGCTCAGAAATCGTAGTAGAATGTTTGAAGGAGCAGGGCGTTGACACGGTGTTCGGTTATCCCGGCGGCGCGATATTGAATATTTATGACGCGCTCTATCAGCACAGTGATGAAATCCGCCATATCCTCACCTCCCATGAGCAGGGTGCCGCGCATGCTGCGGACGGTTATGCCCGTGCCACGGGCAGGGTAGGTGTGTGTCTTGCCACCAGCGGTCCCGGCGCAACCAATCTGGTGACCGGAATTGCCACAGCATATATGGATTCCGTGCCCATGGTTGCAATCACTGCAAATGTGACGCTCCCCATGCTTGGAAAGGATAGTTTCCAGGAGGTGGATATCGCGGGTGTGACCATGCCTATCACTAAGCACGGTTATATTGTCAAGAATGTTGAGCGGCTTGCAGACACCATCCGCAAGGCTTTTGAGATTGCCAGAAGCGGTCGTCCCGGACCTGTGCTGGTAGATATCACCAAGGATGTGACGGCGGCCATGTGCGAATTTACGCCCGTGGAAATCAAAATGCCCGAGAGAAAGACCTCTTATACGGAGGCGGATATGGAGCAGGTGCTCCAGTATATTCAGGAGGCGGAGAAACCCTATATTTATCTGGGCGGCGGCGCTGTGATCTCCGAGGCATCTGCGGAGGTGGCTGAGTTTGCACAGCTCATCGATGCGCCGGTGTGCGACACGCTGATGGGTAAGGGAGCGTTTGACGGCGCAAGTCCCCGCTATACAGGCATGATCGGTATGCATGGCACCAAGACCTCCAATCTGGGAGTGAGCCAGTGCGATCTGCTGGTTGCTCTGGGCGCGAGATTTTCGGATCGCGTCATCGGCAATCCGAAGAAATTTGCGGAGGGTGCCAAAATTGTACACATCGATATCGATGCGGCGGAAATCAATAAAAACATCCGCGTGGACGCATCGCTGACCGGAGATTTGAAAGCAGTGCTTGCGGAATTGAATGCACGCATAGCAAAACAGGGAAAGAAGAATCACCCGGACTGGATGCAGACCATTGCGGAGTTAAAAGAAAAATATCCCTTAAAATATGATGAGGAGAATCTTTCCTGTCCTTATGTGATAGAAGAGCTCGACCGCATCACCAAGGGAGAGGCTCTGATTACCACCGATGTGGGACAGCATCAGATGTGGGCGGCACAGTATTATAAGTACACGCAGCCCAGAACTTTCCTGTCCTCCGGCGGTCTGGGTACCATGGGCTATGGGCTTGGCGCATGTATCGGTGCGCAGGTAGGACAGCCCGACAGACTCTGCGTGAATATCGCGGGTGATGGGTGCTTCAGAATGAATATGAACGAGCTTGCCACCGCCAGCCGCTATCATATTCCCATTATCCAGATTGTCATCAATAATCATGTGCTGGGTATGGTGCGGCAGTGGCAGACGCTGTTTTATGGAAAGCGTTACTCTCAGACGGTGCTGAAAGACGAGGTGGACTTCTGTAAGGTGGCGGAAGGATTGGGCTGTGCAGCCATCCGTGTCACGTCTAAGGAAGAAGTTGCCCCGGCCATTGAGAAGGCCATCGCCATGAAGGCGCCTGTCCTGATAGAGTGTGTGATTCCTGAGGATGACAAGGTATTTCCGATGGTTCCTGCGGGAGCTCCCATCGATCAGGTGTTTGACGGGGAGGATCTGGCTAAAAAATCAGAGTAAACGCGCAGACAGTCAATCTGTGTGTGCATGGGATGTGTTATGAAGAAACGGACGAGAGGGCCTGCGGTTCTCTGTATAATGACTATAGTGCTGCTGTGTCTGGGCTATCTTGCACTGGCGCTGTATTATCGGACAGGTTTTGCGGTGAACACATGGATCAACGGTGTGTATTGTACCGGGAGCTCTGTGCAGGAGGTCAACGCACAGCTTTTGGAGCAGACGGAGGCTCCGGAATACTTTACCATAGTGGGATATGACAAAATCGGCGGCGATTCCATAGAGACCAGTTGGACGGTCTCTATGGAATCGCTGCATCGCGCGTTGGATTATGAAAGCAGTCTGAACAGATACCTGACATCGCAAAACTCCTGGTTCTGGATAGGAAACATATTCTCTCACAGGGAGCACAGGCTGGAGGCTGCAGTGTCCTTTGAGGAGACTGCGCTGCAGGAATGTTGGGAGAAAATTGCCAGCGGTTTTCGCGAAGCGGAGGATTATCGCATAGAATATGACGATAACGTCGGTTATACTCTCTATGACGGGCTGCATCGCAGACTGGATGAAACGAAAGCGTATGAGGCGGTGCGGAGCGCTATTCTCATGGGGGAGAGCAGTATAAATCTTATTGACGCCGGCTGTTATTACGATGTGCCGCTGACAGAGGCGCAGGAGCAACAGGCGCGTTTGTGGAGGCAGATAGAGCATTTTCAGGACAACGGGCCGGTCTATGATTTCGGAGATGGAGCCGAGAAGCCGGATGCGGCGCAGATGGCAGCGTTTCTTCAGAAGGAGGAGGCACCGGGCGGGTTGCCGGTGCAGGACGAAAACGGTCATTTTGTGCTGACGCCGGATTGTGCGGTGGACTGGATTCGGGAGAAGGCCGCCATTCATGACACCTACGGTAAGGAATGGGCGTTTCAGAGTACAAGGGGAGACATCGTGAATGTGCAAGGCGTGACTTACGGAACCACCATCAATCAGAAGCGGGAGGCAGTCTGGCTTCAGGGATATCTGGAGCGGCTCGCAGCCTGGGAGGTTGACTCTGGTGAGGAGGTACAGGGTGCGGCGGAGACGGTGGGCGCAATGCCGGGCAATACAATAGCGGGCAGCGCAGAAGTCCGCACGCCGGAGTACACCAGAGACGCTTATCACCGGGGCAGCGCGGACCTGGGGGACACTTATATCGAGGTGGATCTGGGGATACAGAAGCTGTATTATTATGTGGACGGTGAGCTGGAGCTGGAGACGGATGTGGTCAGCGGCAATGCCCGCAGGCGCATGAGTACGCCGGAGGGCGTAAACTATGTCTATAACAAGCAGAAAAACCGGACTCTCCGGGGGCCGGGATACGCGACACCGGTTAAGTTCTGGATGCCCGTGAAGGGGGCTATCGGAATTCACGACGCGGACTGGCGGAGCGAATTCGGAGGAGATATCTATAAGACAAACGGTTCTCATGGCTGCGTGAATCTGCCGCCGGAGGTGACGAAGGAGCTCTATGAAAAAGTGGAGATTGGCACGCCGGTCGTGATGTTTTATGGGGAAGAACCGGAGGAGACGGACAAATCCTAAAATTGCAAAAAATTTAACAATGCAGTTGACTAAAGCAACAAGAAAGATTATGATATAACTTAATGAGTTTTGCTGTAATGTTTGATTCAGGACATTTGATACATCATGAGGAGGAAATGAAAAATGGCAAGAGTTTATAATTTCTCAGCGGGGCCCGCTGTTTTGCCCGAGGAGGTTTTGAGAGAGGCTGCGGAGGAGATGCTGGACTACCAGGGAACCGGTATGTCTGTCATGGAGATGAGCCATCGCTCCAAGGCATATGACACGATTATCAAGGAGGCCGAGGCTGACCTTCGAGAACTGATGAATATTCCCGACAATTATAAGGTGCTGTTCCTGCAGGGCGGCGCAAGCCAGCAGTTTGCGATGATTCCCATGAATCTGATGAAAAACAAGGTTGCGGATTATATTGTCACCGGACAGTGGGCAAAGAAGGCATATCAGGAGGCTCAGATTTACGGTAAGGCCAACAAGATTGCATCCTCCGAGGATGAGACCTTTTCTTATATCCCGGATTGTTCCGATCTGCCCATCAGCGAGGATGCGGATTATGTCTATATCTGTGAGAATAACACCATCTACGGCACCAAGTTCAAGACTCTGCCCAATACGAAGGGCAAGACCCTGGTGTCAGATGTGTCCAGCTGTTTCCTGTCTGAGCCGGTGGATGTGACGAAATACGGCGTCATCTACGGCGGCGTGCAGAAGAATATCGGACCTGCAGGCGTGGTTATCGTGATTATCCGCGAGGATTTGATTACCGAGGACGTTCTTCCCGGCACTCCCACCATGTTGAAATACAAGATTCATGCGGACAATGATTCCCTCTATAACACACCTCCCGCATATGGCATTTACATCTGCGGAAAGGTGTTCAAGTGGATTAAGAAGATGGGCGGTCTGGACGCCATGAAGGCACACAATGAGAAAAAGGCAAAGATTCTCTATGACTTCCTGGATGAGAGCAAACTGTTTAAAGGCACCGTGCGTAAAGAGGATCGCTCCCTGATGAATGTGCCTTTTGTCACCGGGGACGAGGAGCTGGATGCCAAATTCGTAAAAGAAGCAAAGGCCGCAGGCTTTGAGAACTTAAAGGGTCACAGAACCGTGGGCGGCATGCGCGCCAGCATTTACAATGCAATGCCTATCGAGGGCGTCGAGAAGCTGGTGGAGTTCATGAGACAGTTTGAGGCAGAGAATCTGAAGTAAGATAAACGTATAGAAGGAGAAAGCAGAAATGTATAAGATTAATTGTCTGAATCCCATCTCCAAAGAGGGACTTTCCAAGCTCACCGCCGATTATGCGTTGACGGATGAGATAAATGAGGCCGAGGGTATTCTGGTGCGCAGCGCCTCCATGCACGAGATGGAGCTGCCTGGGAAGCTTTTGGCTGTGGCGAGAGCGGGAGCGGGGACGAACAATATTCCTCTGGATAAATGTGCGGAGCAGGGTATCGTGGTGTTCAATACGCCCGGAGCCAATGCAAACGGCGTGAAGGAGCTGGTGATTGCGGGTATGCTGCTCGCGGCCAGAGATGTCGTGGGCGGTATCGAATGGGTGAAAGCCTCCAAAGAGGATGAGAATATCGCAAAGGCTGCAGAGAAAGAGAAGAAGAAATTTGCGGGAACGGAGCTCATGGGCAAGAAGCTGGGTGTGATCGGCTTGGGAGCCATCGGCGTCAAGGTGGCAAATACAGCAATCCATCTGGGAATGGAGGTCTATGGCTATGACCCTTATCTGTCCGTGAATGCCGCATGGCAGCTCTCCGGGAAGGTGAAGCATGTCATCAATGTGGATGATATCTATGCGGAATGTGATTATATCACCGTCCATGTTCCCTTGCTGGATTCCACCAAGGGCATGATCAACAAAGAGGCCATCGCCAAGATGAAGGACGGCGTGGTGCTTTTGAACTTTGCCAGAGACCTGCTTGCAAACGAGGCGGATGTACTGGAGGGGCTTGAGAGCGGCAGAATCGCGCGCTATGTGTCCGATTTCCCTAATCCTACCACCGCGGGCAAAAAGGGCTGTATCGTGATTCCTCACCTGGGTGCAAGCACGGAGGAGAGTGAGGATAACTGTGCGGTGATGGCAGTGGAGGAGATGATGGACTATCTCGCAAACGGCAATATCAGAAACAGTGTGAACTATCCCGCATGCGATATGGGCGTCTGCACACAGGCCGGCCGCGTGGCAATCTTCCACAAAAATATTGCAAACATGATTACGAAATTTACGGCGGAGTTTGGCGACAAGGGCATCAATATCACCGATATGATGAACAAATCTCGGGGCGAGTACGCCTACACCATGCTGGATATCGAGTCGCCCGCGCCCGAGGAGGCTGTGAAAGCCTTGGAGCAGATTGATGGTGTATTCCGCGTGAGAGTGGTGAAAGCGTGACGGAATATCAGCGCATTACCCATACTTTTGGACCTGTATTTGACGAGCATTCTCAGATACTGATCTTGGGGTCGCTGCCGTCTGTCAAATCCAGAGAACAGCAATTTTATTACGGGCATCCGCAGAACAGATTCTGGCGGGTGCTCGCGGCGCTCTGTCATGAGCAAATGCCCGGCTCCATTCAGGAGAAACGGGCATTTCTTTTGCGGAACAGGATTGCTCTGTGGGATGTGATAGAGTCCTGTGATATCATTGGCTCCTCTGACAGCTCCATCAGGAATGTGAAGCCTAATGATATGAGAATTATTTTGGACAAAGCGCCTATTCAGAGAATTTATTTAAACGGCGGCAAGGCCTATACGCTTTTTCAAAAATACTGTGAGACAGACTGCAAAGAACACGGACGTCGTGAAATCAAAATCATAAAGCTGCCCTCCACAAGCCCTGCCAATGCTGCATGGAGTCTTGAGCGGCTGACGGAAGAGTGGGGGAAGTGGATTTAGCGGAACAGAAGCGGCATGCCGTCGCCGTCGTTTAAATCCTCCAGTTCATCCCGGAGCTTGGCATCGGTGGCGCATACCGCCTCGCTCTGGATATCCATATAGAGAATGAACACATCCTCAAGAGTCATATTCTTTTCATCGGCAATCTCCTGCAGGATAGGGCGGAGTTTGTCCAACTGTGCGGACACCTGAACCTTCTGCGGGTCGATATCGCCGAGAACCTTCTCACTGTAATCATTGATGCGTTTCAAAATCGCTCTGTTTTCATCAGTCATTTTGTGATAACCTCGCTTTTCTGATTATTTTCACAGATATTTTAGCACCGGATGCTTGTTATGTATAGCTTTTTTTGGTAAAATTATAAAATACGGAGTAAGTCATGCAAAATGTGTGACAGAAAGGAAAATGAAAAATATGGCAGTGATCAGACCGTTTTGTGCCTATCATCCGAAAAGGGGGCTGGAGGACAAGATAGCGGCCCTTCCCTATGATGTATATAACCGCGTGGAGGCCTGTGCCGTGGTGGCACAGAACCCTTATTCCTTCCTTGCGATCGACAGAGCAGAGACACAGTTCGGGCCGGAGACAGACACCTATGCCCCGGAGGTTTATGCGAAAGCAAAGGAGATGCTTAGTGAGCAGATAGCGGAGGGGCGCTTTGAAAAAGAGGAAAAGCCCTGCTATTATCTCTATGAGCAGACCATGGACGGGCGCAGTCAGACGGGAATTGTGGCCTGTGCCTCCATCGACGACTATAGTGACAATGTGATCAAAAAACATGAGAATACCAGAGCGGATAAGGAGCAGGACCGCATCCGGCATGTGGATATCTGCAATATGCAGACAGGTCCTATTTTCCTGGCATACCGTGCCGACGCGGCGCTTAAGCAGCTTATAGAGGCGGGAAAGGAACAGGCGCCCCTGTATGATTTCGTGTCGGAGGACGGTGTGGGACACCGGGTTTGGCGGATTGACGGGGAGGAGCAGATAAAGACCGTGGCGGACAGCTTTGGGCAGATGCCCGCCCTCTATATTGCGGATGGGCATCACCGTTGTGCCTCTGCGGTGAAGGTCGGCCTGAAGCGCAGAGAGGAGCATCCCGATTATACCGGAGAGGAAGAGTTCAATTATTTTCTGTCTGTGCTCTTCCCGGACGAGGAGCTGAGGATTCTGGACTACAATCGTGTAGTCAGGGATTTGAACGGTCTGTCTGCGGAGGCCTTTTTGGAGAAGGTAGGAGAGCATTTTACAGTGCGCAGGGAGGAGCCCCTGAAAGACAGAGGCTATGTGCCGCAGAAAAAGGGAGAGTTTGGCATGTATCTGGAGGGCGAGTGGTATTGTCTGACGGCAAAGCCCGAGATATGTGACACAGATGTGGTGGCAGGTCTGGATGTGTCTATTCTGCAGGATTATCTGCTTGCACCCATCCTTGGCATCGGAGACCCCAAGACGGATAAACGCATCGATTTTGTGGGCGGCATCCGGGGACTTTGTGAGCTGGAGCGCAGATGTACGCCCGAGAGTCCGGAGGCGGCTGCAGAGATGGCGGTGGCGTTTTCCATGTATCCCACTTCCATCGGAGAATTGTTTGCGGTGGCGGATGCAGGGAGACTGATGCCGCCCAAATCCACCTGGTTTGAGCCCAAGCTGCGCAGCGGATTGTTTTTGCATGAAATATAAAGGCATGAAAAGGCTGAAATAGAGAGAGGAGTCCCCACATGACCAATAAACTGTATAAATTGATGAACTGGCCTCAGATTGAGGAGATTATTTATTCCGAGAGCGACGATCCCCACGCTATTCTGGGACCGCATAAGTCCGGCAGTCAGATATTACTGCAGGCATATTTTCCCGAGGCACAGAAGGCGGAGATCAAGTGGAGCGGCGCGGGCACAGGCGCGGCAAGCGAGGCGTTCTGGAAGAAAAACTTTCCCATGGAGCTTGCGGATGAGGACGGCTACTTTGCCGCTCTGATACCGGCGAAGAAGCTTCCGGCTTACACCATTCTTGTGACGGACAAGGAAGGCGTACAGAAGGAATGGGGAGACCCTTATCGCTTTGCGCCCTTTATCACAAAGGAAGATACAGAGAAATTTAAAAACGGCATCCACTATACCATTTATGAGAAACTGGGAGCGCATCCCATGGAGCTTGACGGTCAGGAGGGCGTACTGTTTGCGGTCTGGGCGCCCAGTGCCATGCGTATCAGTGTGGTGGGAGATTTTAACGGCTGGGACGGCCGGGTGCATCAGATGCGCAGGCTCTGGGATTCCGGTATTTTTGAACTGTTCATTCCCGGCGTACAGAAGGGGGAGAACTATAAATTTGAGCTGAAAATGAGGGGCGGCGCCACCTATCTGAAAGCAGATCCTTACTGCAATGCGGCGCAGCTTCGCCCAGAGACGGCCTCTGTAGTGGCTGATTTGCGCGATTTTGCATGGGAGGATCAGACGTTTATCCGCAATCGGGAACAATTTCAGACCGGAAATGCGCCCATCAGCGTTTACGAGCTCTATCTGGGTTCTTTTGTGGAGCCCGGGGAGGGGGAGGTCTATGCCAATTACAGAGAAATCGCGCCGAAGGTCATTGACTATGTGAAGAAGATGAATTACACCCATGTGGAATTGATGCCCGTGATGGAGCATCCCTTCGACGGTTCCTGGGGCTATCAGGTCATCGGTTATTACGCGCCCACAGCCCGTTACGGCAGCCCTGAGGATTTCATGTATTTTGTAAACGAGCTGCACAAGGCGGGGATTGGTGTCATTCTGGATTGGGTGCCCGCCCATTTCCCCAGAGACACCTATGGACTTTCCAATTTTGACGGCACCTGTCTCTATGAACACAGAGACCCCCGTCAGGGATTTCACCCGCACTGGGGCACATTGATATACAATTACGGCCGTCCCGAGGTGAGTAATTATCTCATCGCAAACGCGCTGTTCTGGGTGGAAAAATTCCATGCGGATGCCATCCGGATGGATGCGGTGGCCAGTATGCTTTATTTAGATTATGGCAAAAACGACGGCGAGTGGGTAGCCAATATGTACGGAGGCAAAGAAAATCTGGAAGCCATCGAGATGATCAAGCATCTGAATTCCGTGCTGAAAAAGCGGAATCCCGGTGTACTCTCCATCGCCGAGGAGAGCACGGCATTTCCTCAGATTACAGGCGCTCTGGAGGAGGGCGGACTGGGCTTTGACTTAAAGTGGAATATGGGCTTTATGAACGATTATCTGGATTATATCAAATATGATCCTTATTTCAGAAGCCATCATCACGGGGAACTCACCTTCAGCATGATTTATGCGTACAGCGAGCGCTTTATGCTGGTGTTCTCCCATGACGAGGTGGTACACGGCAAGGCTACCATGGTAGGCAAGATGCCCGGAGAGCGGAAGGACAAGTTTGCGGCTCTGCGGCTGACCTACGGTTATATGATGACCCATCCCGGCAAGAAAGCGTTGTTCATGGGACAGGATTTTGCGGAGTTTGATGAGTGGAATGAGAACCGCAGACTTCAGTGGGAGCTGCTGGAACAGCCGGAGCATGCCGGAGTGGCGGAACTGATGAAAGATCTGAACAGTCTGTATCGCAGTACTCCCGCGCTATATGAGTTGGACGAAAGCCCGGAAGGATTTGAGTGGATCAATAATATTTCTGCCAACGACTGTTATCTGACCTTCCTTAGAAAGACGGAAAATCCTGAGGATGTGATCTTGATCGTGGCAAATTTTGCCGGCGTGGAGCAGGAGATTACCACGGGTGTTCCCTACGAGGGAAAATATAAGGAAATTCTGAATACTGATGCCAAGAAATACGGCGGAAGCGGTGTGGTGAACAGTCGTGTCAAGGCGGCCACGGACAGAGAGTGGGACGACAGGAAACAGTCCATCACTGTGAAGCTGGCGGCACAGTCCCTGAGCATTCTGCAGTTCGTGCCTTATACGGAGGAGGAACTGACCAGAGTCATTGAGGAGCGCATCAGGAGAAACACACCTGTGAAAAAGACAATAGCAGATAAAAAGCCTGTGAAGAAAGAAGCTGTAAAGAAAGAAGCTGCGAATAAAAAGACTGTGAATAAAAAAACGTCTAGTAAGCGCACGGTTAAGGAGAAGACACAATGAGTCATCCGGGGCTGAATATGAATGCGGTTCTGACGGAGGCTGTTTTGACCCGGCTGGGAGAGAAAGCCTTAAATCTGGGCGGCAGGATTCTCTTTGCTGTGATATGCTTTTTGATTGGAGCGCAGGTCATCAAATTTGTCCGCAGAGCAGTGCATCGGGGTATGGAGAAGGCCAAAGCCGATGTGGGTGTGGTGCAGTTTGTAGATTCCTTCCTGAAGGCGGCGCTGTATGTGGTGTTGGCACTCATGATTGCGTCCTCCTTCGGCGTGGATGCGGCCAGTATAGTGGCGCTTCTGGGAAGTGCCGGTGTGGCCATTGGTCTTGCGGTGCAGGGGAGTCTCTCCAATCTGGCCGGAGGTGTGTTGATTTTGCTCTTAAAGCCCTTCAAGGTGGGAGATTATATCGTGGAGGGCGCCTCGGGCAAGGAGGGCGAGGTCTCGGAGATACAGATTTTTTATACTAAGCTGGTGACGCCGGACAATCGGGAAATCATCCTGCCAAACGGTGCTCTAGCCAACAACAGTATCGTGAATGTCACCACAAGACACTGTCGGCGGGCGGATGTGAAGGTCAGTATTGCTTACGGGGCCGATTTGAAAAAAGCGAAGGATGTTCTGCTTCAAATGCTTAAGGAGGACGATAAGGTCTTAAAGAGCAGGGATATCAATGTGTTTGTGGAGGAGCTGGGGGAATCTGCCGTGATTTTAAATTTGCGATGCTGGTTCACCAATGAAGAGTTCTGGGAAGGGAAATGGCGTATCACCGAGAATTGCAAATATGTGCTGGATGAGGCGGAAATTGAGATTCCGTTCAATCAATTGGATGTGCATATGCGTGGAGAGGTGTAAGTAATTGTTCGGCCTGAAATATTGTAATTGCTGCTTAAACGGTGGCGACAGAAGGGGGATAGGGGCGGATTGGCAGCCGGTCTCGGTTGGGTGTTTTCTAATAGTGCGATGTAGTATATTGCAATTTGCGGGTCGACTCTAAGGTGCATCCATGCACCTTAGAGCCTGAAATGCGCATCCGTGCGCATTTCACCCTGGTCTCCGGCCCGCACTATAAGAAAACGCACCAACCTGCACTAATGTCTGCCAATCCGCCCCAATCCCCCTTCCGCCTCGATGCCGATTAAGTGCGGCAATTGCAATGTTTCAGGATGAATCGTTACAGGTGTAAAAGCGATAAAAGAGAACTATGTGGAGAAAGGAAGTCAGAATGGATAGAAAAAGGCTGGCGAAGAGTCGAATCAAGGATCAGATAGGAAAGCAAATCATGGCAGGACGGAAGGCTTTGGCATGGGTGCTCAGTATGGCGCTGGTGTCCGGCAATATCTGCGTGCTGGAGGGACGGTTGTCCGTACAGGCGGCGGAGTCTGCACAGACAGCCGTGGAAGATACATTGGCTGTAGCAGAGAAAGCCGGACAAAAAGCTGTGCCGGAGCAGAAGGGTACTGGGGATGCGGCGGATGTCTCTGATGGGGATTCAGGCATTGGAGAGCAGGTTGTAGCTAAGCAGGCATTGTTCAGCGCCTCTGATGATGATATTGCTGGTGGTACTTATAAAAATATTACATGGCGAATCGATGCGGACGGAAAGCTTACGGTGGAAGGAACAGGAGAATTTTCTATTTCGACATGGCGGGATAGAGCGCCTTGGTATAGCCAGCGGAAAAATATTAAATCAGCGGTGGTTTGCGTAACGGGTCTGTGTAATATATCCTATATGTTTTATGAGTGTAGCAATCTGAAAAGTGTGGATGTGAGTAGTTTTAACACGGACCGCGTGACAGATATGAGTTCTATGTTTTATGGCTGTAGCAGTCTGAAGAGTGTGGATATGAGCGGATGGGACACGAGCCGCGTGACGAATATGTACTCTATGTTTTCCGGCTGTAGTGGCCTGACAAGTGTGGATGTGAGTGGATGGGACACAAGCCACGTGACGGATATGAACTCTATATTTTATGACTGTAGAGGCCTGACAAGTGTGGATGTGAGCGGATGGAATACGGAGCGCGTGACGGATATGAGCTATATGTTTTCCGGCTGTAGCGGTCTGAAAAGTGTGGATGTGAGCGCCTTTGACACGGGGCGCGTGACGAATATGCACGCTATGTTTTTTGGTTGTAGCGGCCTGACAAGTATGGATATGAGCGGCTTTGACACGAGCCGCGTGACGGATATGGAATACATTTTTTTCGACTGTAGCAGCTTGACAAGTTTTTATACACCATATAATGTTACTGCTTCCGACGGTATTCTGCCAACTGCAATAGGAGACATCTGGTATGACTCAGTTGGAACCACTTACACAGAATTACCCAGAGGGCTAGCCTATAGTATTGTTCTTATGAAAAACAAAACGCCGGATGCTGCTATGCCGTCACGGCTCATTATTCGGCTGGCAAAGCGCTCTTATGAGCTGGGCGGCGTCATCCAGCCGGAAGATTTGACGGTGAAGTATCGCGGAACAGACGGCAAAACAGTCATTCTTTCTTATCAGAGTGATGCTGTTGCCACAGGTTATACCATGAGTGCCGTGGATATGAGTACGCCCGGTGAGAAGACTCTAACCATATCTTACAATGACGGTACAGGCACGCTGACTGAGAACGTGATTTTTATGGTGTCAACACTTTTGACGGAGGACATGGTGACTCTGCCGGAAGGGGAGTATGTCTATAATGGGGGAATGCAGAAGCCTGTTCCGGTCGTGAAGTTTGCGGGCGATACGGTATTGACTCTCGAAAAGGATTATACGGTGTTTTATGCGGATAACGTGGATGCGGGTATAGCCACGATTTCCGTCAAGGGCAGAAACGCTTACCGTGGCACTGTAACTAAGACTTTTTCAATTCAGAAGGCATCGCTTAAGAACGTGGAAGTGACTTTTTCGGAGCTGTGCCGGGAGGCGCAGGAGAATTGTACCCAGAATCTTTCTGATTGTATTGCTAAGCTGGTTAAAGATAGCGGCGGTATTACCTATACCATCGGTGAGATCGTGGAGCATAACACGGTTGCAAACGGTGAGGGTAGCGTGTTATCAGGAACTCCTTCAATCGATGAATCCGGTGTTTTGACTTATGCCACCAATGCGGGGACGGCAGGTGATACGGCATTGATTCCTGTCACCGTTACCTTTGCAAAGAATTACGAAGACGCTCTGCTCAATATTACGATTTGCCTGAAGGATAAAATGCAGGTTGCCATATCCGGTATCACGATGAAAAACAATACCTATAATGGCAGCCCCGTTTCTCTTGAGGGTACTGCGGCGGTGCGCACGGAGGGCGAAGCAGGAACGGATGTCACGGCATTTGTGACTCTTGTCAGTCATTACAGCGGTACGCAGGCGGACGGCACTGTATATGATTCCGATACGGCGCCGACTCATGCAGGCAGCTACATCCTGACGGTGATCGTGGCGGAGAACGATTCCTATGAAGGCAGCGAGGAATATCCTTTTGTAATCGGGAAAGCTCCTTTGACCGTCACTGCGTCGGATGTAACGCTGGAGATAGGAACCTTTGATGTTTTGCCGGATGAGAGCACTCTGACTTATGGGATTACCGGACTCTGCGGCACTCACACGGCGCAGGATGTGCTGAGTACTCAGCCGATTGTGTCCTATGGATTAAACGGTGAAAGCATTGATAAAGCTTCTATTGCTATTAACAAGGCGGGCAGTTATGAGCTGATTCCCGCCGGGGCGGAATTGAATCAGACAGCAGGTTCAGATTATGAGATTCAGTCTTATCAGAAGGGTACGCTCACTATCGTGGAGCGCAGTTCTACAGACCCGGATGATCCGAAGAATCCTGACGTTCCGAAAGACCCGGATGATCCCAAGGACTCGGAGTTCCCGGATGACGGGAAATTCCGCATCAGCGCAGTACCCGCCCAGACCTACACCGGCAGCGCCATCAGGCCTGTTGTCACAGTTTACTATGGCTCACGCCGCCTGACAGAGAAGACGGATTATACCGTAACTTATAAAAACAACATCAAGGCAAACGCTGCCATTGTGGAGAAGAGCGCTCCCACCATCACCATCACCGGAAAGGGCAACTACAGCGGCAAACAGACCATCACTTTCGTCATCAAGCCCAAGGACATAGCGGAAGAGGATGTGACGGCTGCGGAACTGATTGCGGCACAGAGTAACAAGATTCAGAAACCAGTTCCGACTCTGACCTGGCAGGGCAAGAAGCTTAGGAACAAGACGGATTTCACGGTGAACTATCGGGATGAAAATAAGTCCGGTGCTTATCAGACGGCCGGAACCTACACAGTTGTTGTCACCGGAACAGGAAACTATACCGGGAAGAAGAAACTGACCTATACCATAACCAATAAGACCCTGCTCACCAATGCGAAAATAACCGTCAAGGCAAAGGATTATACGGGCAGCGCCGTCACTCTGAGCGTAGAGGACATCACGGTGAAGGTGGGCAACGCTACTCTTGCATATGGTACGGATTATACTCTGAGCTATCGCAACAACGCACAGGCTGGCAAGGCTACGGTTATCGTTACCGGGACAGGAGACAGTTATGAGGGCAGCAAGGAGGCGGCTTTCCAGATCAAAGGGGAATCCCTCGCAAAAGCGCAGATCACAGGCGTTGTCGATAAGACCTACACCGGAACTGCTCAGACACAAAATATACAGGTGCAGTTAAGCGGCAAGACTTTACAGGAAGGAACAGACTATATTGTTTCTTATGCGAAGGAAGTGAATGCGGGTACCGCCTCTGTGATTGTCACGGGCAAGGGCGGCTATACCGGCACCCTGAAGAAGTCCTTCAAAATCACAGCCTATGATTTACAGGCGGATGAAGCGGGAAAGCTGCAGGGTGTTCCGAAGAACCTGACGACGGCCTATGTCAAAGGCGGAGCAACGCCGACGTTGGCGCTGACTTTCAACGGTAAGTCGCTGGTGGCAAAAAAAGACTATACAGTCACTTATAAGAATAACAAGAAGCCTGGGGCGGCAGCAGATACCAAAGCACCAGTCATGATTGTCAAGGGCAAGGGTAACTTCAGGGGTATACTCTCTATTCCGTTTGGTATTACAGTGAGCAATCTGGAGACGGACGGCAATGTGACTATTACAGCGGCGGACACTGCTTATGTGAACAAACCGGGCAAATATGCAGTAAAGCCCGTGCTGACAGACGCAAACGGCAAGAAACTCACGATGGGTACGGACTATGAGAAAACATTTACCTATGCACTGGTAAATGCCGACGGAACCGAAACGGCATTGACTTCGGCGGATATCGTTCAGGAAGGCGGTATCGTGAAAGTTACGGCAACCGGAAAAGGCAGCTATACCGGAACATTGTCCACGACCTACCATATCAAAAAGACATCCTTCTCCAAGGCCAAGATTACCGTAACACCACAGATATATACAGGAGCTCCCGTGACTTTGAGCGAGGAAGCTGTCACCGTGAAGATAGGCGGTGACACCCTTACCTACGGCAAGGATTATACCATTGTGACGGACAGCTACCAGAACAACACGAAGAAGGGCACCGCCACCGTGACTATTAAAGGTATGGGCGATTATGGCGGAAGCAAGACTGTCAAGTTCAAGATTACGGCGAAGCCATTTGCAGCATTGCTTAAATTTTAGAGGCATTCAATATTAAGAATATCAGACGGAAGAAGTCAGCCCCCGGCACAGATATAATATATGTGCCGAGGGCTGGAAATTATTTATTTAAAAAATTCGTCGCAGCACTTGACAGGTGAACAGTCCTGCATTACAATGATTTTATCAAACCTAAAATCATGTTTTAGATATTCTAGTTTTTCTACGGCAGTTCTGCCGCGGCAATTATGCCTTTTTTCACTTAATTTTAGTATCAGTTAAATATGGACAGTGGCGGAGGGCTGGCGGTTGACGGAATCCTCTGCAGACAGGAGGATTATGGGAAAATACGACGATGCGATGTATCGCTACCTGTCGGACAATGACAGATTTGCAGACCTGTTCAATGCCGTGCTTTTTGATGGCAGGGCGGTGGTGCAGGGAGAACTGCTGGAGGACGCTTCGGAGCGTTGTGTAGATGTTATTTCGGATGCTGTTTCGGCGGGAGCCGGAGAAGTGCGGCCGCGTTACGAGAAAAGCGTTCGGGATATCCGCAAGCGCATGAGGACAGGAGAGTGTTTGATAGTAACTGCTATTGAGAATCAAAGTGCTATCGATTATGCCATGCCATGGCGTATCATGCGCTATGACCAAATGGAGTACGGGCGGCAGATACAGGACATCATAAGCCGCAGGAGAGCGGAAATTGGAAAGCAGGGGCGGCCTGCAGGGAACTGGACGAAACGGCTGCGGCAGGAGGATAGACTCTGCCCGGTCTATACCATCTGTTTTTATCATGGGACAGAACCTTGGGACGGGCCGAGAAGCCTGCGGGATATGATGCATTTCGGGAAAGCGGCAGAGGACTGGCAGGATGTATTTCATGATTATGGGATGACGCTGTTCTGTGCGGGAGAACAGAAAGATTTGTTGCGTTTTGATACGGATTTAAAGCTGCTTCTGGAAGTGCTGCAGTTGAGACAGGATAAAGATGGCCTGTTAAGGTTGTGGAGCGGGGAAGCGTTTTCTCATTTGGATATTGAGACGGCGGAGACCATGGCAGTGATGACGGACAGTGTGGATATCTTGAAGAAACTGGAGATAACAGAGGAAGGAGAGTGTAATATGTGTCTGGCGGTAGAGGAAATGAGACGGGACTGGAAGGCCGAGGGAAGAGCAGAAGGTAAAGCAGAAGGGATTATAGAGATGGGCGTGGAATATGGACTCTCTGAGAATGCTATTCTGGAAAAACTGCAAAACAAATTGGGTGTATCACTGCAGACGGCTATGGAATATCTGTGCATGTTCGGGAAAAAGACGGTATAGTTCATATTATTAAAAATTTATATTGCAAATTTTTCATTTACCGATTATAATGAAATCTGTTGATTGTGCTATCGCACATCGAGATGCTGAAATAGCTCAGTTGGTAGAGCACTTCACTCGTAATGAAGGGGTCGTGGGTTCGAGTCCCATTTTCAGCTCTATCGGTTATGTAGGTTTCCCGCGGACAGTTTTGCCTGCGGGAATTTTTGTGGATTACAACTGCATTTTTTTTCTGATGTGGTGTTCGATCATCTGGATGCCCTTATAAAATCCCATGGCGATGATGCACAGAAGCAATACGTTGAGGATTACAAGATTGAGCTGGAATACCTGCGAGCCGTAAATGATCAGATAGCCCAGACCTCTTCTGGCAGCCAGGAATTCTCCGATGATGACACCCACCAGGGCCAGGCCGATATTGACTTTGGTGGTGCTTAAGAGCAGCGGGACGGATGCGGGCAGGACTACTTTGTGGAATGCATCCCGTCTGTTTCCGCCGAGGGTGTATATCAGAGTGATTTTCTCGGGGTCGCATTGCTTGAACGCAGTGTAAAAGCTGATGATGGAGCCAAATACCGCCACGGAGATGCCGGCCACAATGATAGTCTTGGTCCCGGTGCCCAGCCAGACGATAAAGAGAGGGGCCAGGGCTGATTTGGGCAGACTGTTCAAAATCACGAGATAGGGCTCCAGAATCTCGGACAGCTTCTGAGAGTACCATAATAGAGTGGCTGTGACAAGACTCACCAGAAATACCAGCAGGAAGCTGACCAAAGTCTCGAACAGAGTGATGCCCACATGACCGAAAATGCTGTAATCCCTGCACATATTCCACAGAAGGAGCATTACCTTACAGGGACTGGAAAAGAAGAAGCTGTCGATGACGCCGGTGCGGGCGCTTACCTCCCAAACAATCAAAAAAAGCACCAGCAGGAGCAGGCGCAGGAGAGCAATCTGCCTGTGGTGTCTGAGATGCTGCCGCATGAACAGCTCCTGTTTTGTAGGCTCCACGTTAGCCTTGTGTTTCTTCATTTTTGATTTCCTCCCATAACCGATTGAAGTAACTGCTGAATTCCGGTGCATTTCTGGCCGCAAGGGGAGAATCGTCCGTAAGCGTCAGATGAATGGGAATTTCGCATTTTACCGTAGCTGGACGCCTGCTGAGAACAATGACGCGATCCGCCAGAGAGATGGCTTCTGACAGATCGTGAGTGATCAGAAGCATGGTCTTGCCGGTGCGGCGTATGAGCCGGCAGATGTCCGCCGACACGGAGAGTCTCGTCTGGTAGTCAAGCGCGCTGAAGGGCTCATCCAGAAGCAAAAGCTGAGGGTCCAGGGCCAGTGTGCGGATCAGGGCGGCCCGTTGTTTCATGCCGCCGGAGAGTTCCCCGGGGCGTTTGTCGCGAAATTGATCCAAATCATAGTCGCGCAGAAGCTGATTCACATAATTGAGGCGTTCCTCTGTGAGCATGTGGTTGATTTCCAGCCCCAGAATCACATTTTTGTAGACGCTGCGCCACTCGAAGAGGTGATCGTGCTGCAGCATATAGCCCACTCTCGGATAGTGGAGCGAGCCATCGGGATTGTTTACGGCAATGGTGCCGGACTCAGGGGCCAGCAGTCCTGCGATGATGGATAAAAGCGTGGATTTGCCGCACCCGCTGGAGCCTACAACCGCCACAAATTCCCCTTCCCTTAAGTCGAAGGACAAGTCCTTCAGGACATTGGTCTCGCCGTGCAGGGTGTGATAGGAATAATTGATATTTTGAAGCCGGAGCATATAGGGGGTTGTCATACACAGACCTTTCTTCGCATAAAATTTTGATTTATTGTATAATATGAATGAAAACTTAAAAGGTGTAAAACAGGAGGATGTAATGGGAAGAGAAGAATACAGAAAGGCATTGAAATCAGGAAAGAAAGATTATCAGATGAGAATGCTCAGGGGAGAGAAGCCGATCTTGGAAGTATTGGATGATATATTGCCGGCGCGGACTGCTTATTCCGAGGTATCTATTGGTCTGGTACAGATTCCCATAGATCTGATTATGGGAACCAAAACCGTCGCGAGAAGCAGCTCCTTTGCGGGGAATTTTATGCCGCTGCTTGGTGAAGATACGGAATTTTCCTATAAATGGTCGCAGCTTCTGGATTCCCATGTGGAGGAGGGCATCCGCGATCCGATCAAGGCCTATGAATACATGAATAAATTTTATGTGGCGGAGGGGAATAAGCGGGTCAGCGTCCTGAAGTACAGCGGAGCAGTTTCCGTGTTGGGAAATGTCATCCGTGTGATACCAAAGCGCACCGAAGAAAAAGAAAATAAGATTTATTATGAATTTCTGGATTTTTATCGTGTGGCGCCCATCAACTATATCTGGTTTACACAGGAGGGCTCTTTTGCAAAGCTGCAGGAAGCAGTGGGAAAGGAGCCGGGGGAAATGTGGACGGATGAGGAATTGATGAAATTCAGCTCAGCCTACACATGGTTTACAACGGAGTATCGGGCCAAGGGCGGCGACAAGCTGAATATTACGCCGGGAGATGCGTTTCTGGCATTTATCACATTATACGGATATGACACAATAGATGAAAAGACCACCGATGAGATACATCAGCTGGTGACGAAGAGCTGGGAAGAATTTGTGCTGATAGGGGAGAACTCGGAAATTGATTTGAAGATGAAACCCAATCAGAAGAAGAAGTCGCTGTTTGACATCCTGCATCTGCCTGCTCCGGCGACAAGAAAGCTACAGATTGCATTTATTTACGAAAAAACTCCCGGAACCAGCGCCTGGACCTATGCCCATGAGCTCGGCAGGCTTCATCTGGAACAGACCTTCCCGGAGGAGGTACATACAGTCAGCTATGAAAACGGAACCAGGGAAAATGTAGAGGCTCTGCTTGAGGATGCCGTGAGCTCGGGATGCGATATGATTTTCACGACGACGCCGCCCTTTGCGCAGGCCAGTGTGAAGGCTGCGATTGAAAATCCCAAGGTTAGGATTTTAAATTGCTCCCTGAATACTTCTCATCGATATATCCGAACGTATTATTCCCGGATGTATGAGGCAAAATTCCTGATGGGGGCTATCGCCGGGGCGATGGCGGACAATAACAGACTGGCCTATATTGCGGATTATCCGATTTACGGTTCCATTGCGAATATCAATGCGTTTGCGCTGGGAGCCAAGCTGACGAACCCCAGGGCGAAGGTATATCTGGAATGGTCCGCCAAAAAGGAGATGGATATCGAGCAGAAGATCAGGGAGCTGGGAGTTTCCTGTGTGTCCGGGAGAGACATGACGGTTCCCGAGGAGGCCTCCAGATATTTCGGCCTGTATCATATTGGCGAGGAAGGCCCTAAGAATTTTGCAATGCCGCTGTGGCATTGGGGTAAATTTTATGAGCAGTTGATTTTGGCCATTCTGGACGGAACCTGGAAATATGATGATGATCTGGCTGGCAAGAAGGCCATCAACTATTGGTGGGGAATGTCGGAAGGGGTCGTGGATGTGGTTTTCTCCAAGCATCTGCCCATCGGACAGAAGCGTCTGGCGGGGCTTTTGAAGACGGCTGTCAGCACAGGGGCTTTCAATCCATTTTCCGGTGTTTTGTATGCGCAGTCGGGAGCGGTCACAGATGATCCCGATGGGAGCCTGTCGCCGGAGGAAATCATGACTATGGACTGGCTGGCGGAAAATGTCATCGGCTCCATTCCGGACAGCGGGGAGCTGAAGGAGCAGGCGGCGCCCGTGGTAGAGCAGCAGGGAGTGAAGAAAAAGGAAGGTTGACTTACACCATGAAGATACTGGTGATCGCAGATAAAGAATCCGAATATTTTTGGGATTATTTTCACAAGAGCAAGCTGGAAGGCATCGACCTGATCATTTCCTGCGGCGACCTGGACCCCGATTATCTGTCTTTTTTGGTGACGATGTCTTCTGTGCCGGTATTGTATGTGCATGGAAATCACGATGGAAAATATGAAAAATTTCCGCCTGAGGGCTGTGTCTGTATCGACGACCAGATATATGTCTACAAGGGCGTGAGAATTCTAGGACTTGGCGGTTCCATGCGTTACAGCCCGGGGACATATCAGTATACGGAATGGCAGATGAGAGGGAGAGTGGCAAAGCTATGGTTTCAACTGTTTAAAAGACATGGCTTTGACATATTGGTGACACATGCGCCGGCCTATCAGTTAAATGACGGTAGGGATCTGCCTCATCAGGGCTTTCAGGTGTTTCGGACTCTGATTGAGAAATACAAGCCGAAATTTTTCCTGCACGGACATGTGCATCTGTCCTATGGGAGAAACTTTAAACGGTACGACAAATATCAGGACACGCATGTGATTAACGCCTACGAGCGCTGTGTGTTTGAGTTTGAGGCCGAGAATCCAAAGAGTTCCATGGTGGCGCCCTGACGTTCGTATTGCATTCAATCGCTGTTTGTGTTAAAATTAAATTTAATTATCTGACAGATAAAGGAGAGTGTACTATGGCTCAATTATGGGGAGGGCGTTTTACTAAGGAGACAGACCGACAGGTCTATGAGTTCAACGCTTCCATCGGTTTTGACAAGAGGCTGTATCATCAGGATATCGAGGGCAGTGTGGCCCATGTGTGTATGCTGGCAAAGCAGGGGATTCTCACTTCGGACGAGATGAAATCCATCGTTGCCGGACTGAAGTCCATTCAGGAGGATGTGGAGAGCGGCAAGCTTGTCATCGACAGCAAATATGAGGATATTCACAGCTTTGTGGAGGCGAATCTGATTGAGCGCATCGGAGACGCGGGGAAAAAGCTTCACACCGGCCGAAGCCGCAATGATCAGGTGGCTCTGGATATGAGATTATACACCCGTCTGCAGGTGATTCTGGTGGATGGGCTTTTAAAAAGTCTCCTGGAGACTATTCTGAATACCATGGAGGAGAATGTGGAGACCTATATGCCGGGATTTACCCATCTGCAGAAGGCACAGCCCATCACTCTGGCTCACCATTACGGCGCTTATTTCGAGATGTTTAAGCGGGACAGGCTTCGCATGTATGACATTTTCAAGCGTATGAATTATTGCCCTCTGGGGGCAGGGGCGCTGGCCGGCACCACCTATCCTCTGGACCGGGAGTACACGGCAAAGCTCATGGGGTTTGAGGGCCCCACATTAAACAGCATGGATTCTGTGGCGGACAGGGACTATCTGATTGAGTTTCTGGCGGCGCTCTCCACGGTGATGATGCATCTGAGCCGCTTTTCAGAGGAGATTATCATCTGGAATTCCAATGAATATCAGTTTGTGGAGATAGACGATGCTTTTTCCACCGGGAGCAGTATCATGCCCCAGAAGAAAAATCCCGATATCGCGGAGCTGGTGCGGGGGAAGACGGGACGCGTCTATGGCGCGCTGATGAGTCTGCTCACCACCATGAAGGGGCTGCCTTTGGCCTATAATAAAGACATGCAGGAGGACAAGGAGCTGGCCTTCGACGCCTTTGACACGGCTAAGGACTGTATCAGTCTATTCACGGGAATGCTGGCCACCATGAAGTTCCGAAAAGAGCGCATGGCGGAGAGCGCTATGAACGGCTTCACCAATGCCACGGATGCTGCGGATTATCTGGTCAATAAAGGAGTGCCCTTTAGGGATGCGCACGGCATCATCGGCAGGCTGGTGCTCTATTGTATCGAGAAAAACACTTCCATCGATGCATTGACTCTGGAGGAGCTGCGAAGCATCAGCGACAAGTTTGACAGCGATATCTATGACGCGGTCTCCCTGAAGACCTGTGTGGAGAAGCGGCTGACCGTGGGGGCGCCCGGACCCGATGCAATGCGGGAGGTAATCGCCCTGCACAGACAATATCTTTCGGAGGAAGCAGACTGGTTTCCCGACCAGAGTGAGTGGGAATCAGAATAAATAAGAAAATCAGAATAAATAAGATAAAAAAGACAGAGGAAATAGGAGGAAATCAGAATGGACGAGAAGTTAAAGGTTGGAATTTTAGGCGGTACGGGCATGGTGGGACAGCGTTTTATCGCGCTGCTGGAGAATCATCCCTGGTTTGAGGTGACTACCATTGCCGCAAGCCCCCGCTCTGCAGGAAAGACCTACGAGGAGGCGGTTGGAGACCGCTGGAAGATGGACACGCCCATGCCCGAAGCGGTGAAAAAGCTGATCGTCATGAATGTAAACGAGGTGGAGGCAGTGGCCTCTCAGGTGGATTTTGTGTTCAGCGCCGTGGATATGACTAAGGAGGAGATCAAGAAGATCGAGGAGGACTACGCAAAGACAGAGACTCCCGTGGTCTCCAACAACAGCGCGCACCGTTGGACGCCCGATGTCCCCATGGTGGTGCCGGAAATCAATCCCGAGCACATGAAAGTGATCGATTTCCAGAAGAAACGTCTGGGCACCACAAGAGGATTTGTGGCAGTAAAGCCCAACTGCTCCATCCAGAGCTATGCACCCGTGCTCACTGCGTGGAAGGAATTTGAGCCTACGGAGGTGGTTGCCACCACTTATCAGGCTATTTCCGGCGCGGGCAAGACCTTTAAGGACTGGCCCGAGATGGAGGGTAATATTATCCCCTACATCGGCGGAGAGGAGGAGAAGAGCGAGAAGGAGCCTCTGCGCATCTGGGGAAAGATTGAGGACGGCGTGATCAAGCCCGCGGAGGGCCCGGTTATAACCTGTCAGTGTATCCGCGTGCCCGTGCTGAACGGCCACACGGCGGCTGTGTTTGTAAAGTTTAAGAAGAATCCTACTAAGGAGCAGTTGATTGAGAAGCTGCGCAGCTTTTCCGGAGAACCTCAGAGACTGGGGCTTCCCAGCGCGCCCGTACATTTCATTCAGTATCTGGAGGAGGACAACAGGCCTCAGGTGGCGCTGGATGTGGACTATGAGAACGGTATGGGTGTCAGCGTGGGGCGTCTGCGCGAGGATACGGTTTATGACTGGAAATTTGTGGGACTGTCCCACAATACAGTCCGCGGCGCGGCGGGTGGTGCAGTGCTCTGTGCAGAGCTGTTGAAGGCTCAGGGATATATCACCAAAAAGTAAGCGTGTTATCAAAATAAGCGAGTTATTAAAATAAGCAAGTTATTTGACTGCACGAGATAAGAGGTATGAGTATGAATGAGCTGCACTATCAGTTAGATTTGCTGAAAGCGATGAATCAGAAGCTTAACGCAAAAGAAAAGATGTATAAGATGATCTGTGATACGTCTAACTGTGCCTATCTCTATTATTCTTTTGAGAAGAATGAGATTATTACCATGGGCAAATGGCGGGAGTTTTTTGATTTCGACATTCAGGACATCAGGGATATGGCAAAAATATTTGACGAGGTGGAAGATACCTCCATTATGCCTCTGCGGGATGTATTGTTTGCGGAAAAGAGCGGAAAGGAATGCACGGAACTGGAGTGCAGACACAAGGACGGAACGTGCTGGTATTCATTTCGGACCGCTGTAGACTACGATGAACTGGGAGTTGCCCGAGACAAGCTGGTCGTGGTGGAGGATACCACCAGACAGAAGATACAGAGGGACGAGCTGATTTATATGGCGCATTACGACACCATGACAGGGCTTTACAACCGCAATTATTTCGTGAGTCTGTTAGGCGAGTTTATACGAAAGGCGAAGGTAGAGCACAGCATTGTCAGCGTCATGGTAATTGATATCGATGATTTTAAAAAGGTCAACGACGGCATGGGCATGGTGCTGGGCGATGAGCTGATTCAGACCTTCGGCGCTTTCTTAAAGGAGTTTTCCAACGATCATATCATCGTCTGTCATCTGAATAACGATGTGTATTGTATTGCTATCTATGATCCGTCCGGAAGCCGCAGTGTGGAACATATTCACAAGTCCATCGAGGGCAGAACCGCATCCCCCTTTTCTTTAAGTGGGGGACAGCAGGCCAGCATCACGGTCAGCATCGGCGTTGCCGAGTATCCTGAGGCGTCTTCCTCTGCGCTGGATTTGATCAACTGTGCGGAAATTGTCATGTTCCGCTGTAAGAGCATGGGTAAGAATACCATTCAGTATTTTGACACTCCTATACTGCATGATTTCCTGAATAGCATCGAGATGGAGAATAAGCTGAAAGAAGCTGTGTTCACCAGCAATTTCCTGCTCTATTTTCAGCCGCAGTTTTACACCGGAAATAAAAAACTGCGGGGCGTGGAGGCCCTGATCCGCTGGAAGGATGACAATGGTCATATGATCAGTCCCGATGTCTTTATCCCTATTGCGGAGAAGAATGGCTGTATTGTTCCCATCGGCAGCTGGGTGGTGGAGCAGAGCATTAAGTGTTATGCCGAATGGCGCGAGCGCTATGGGATTCCTTTTATTGTGTCTATCAATATTTCCGCGGTGCAGTACAATCGGGAGGACTTTGTGGAGGAACTGCTGCGGATTATCAAACAGTATCATGTGAAGCCCTGTGAGGTGGAGATTGAGATTACGGAGAGTATTCTCATCGAGGATTTCAACAAGGTTATTGAGAAATTAAAAGTGCTCAGAGAGGTGGGAATCCGCATTTCACTGGACGATTTCGGGACAGGATTTTCCTCGCTGTCCTATTTGAAGAAGCTGCCCATCGACACACTGAAGATTGACAAGAGCTTTATTGATACGGTGTTGACGGACGGAGCCACCCGGATAATCACGGAGTCCATCATAAATATGGTGAAATCTCTGGGAGTGGAATCTATCGCGGAGGGTGTTGAGGAGGAAGCTCAGTACGATTATCTTCACGCCATCGGCTGCGATATGATTCAGGGATATCTTCTGGGCAGGCCCCAGCCGCCGGAGGATATCGACAAACTGCTGCAGGGAATTTTGTGAGGGTGGAATCTATGACTTTTGTGGGACGGGAGACAGAACTGCATTATCTGAATCAGTATTACAGTGCGGAGAGCAGTCGTATACTGGTGGTCTACGGACAGATGGGTGTGGGTAAGACTGCGCTGCTAAAAGCTTTTTGTGAGGATAAAACAGGGGTGTATTACAGAGCCCGTTCCTGTTCCGACAGAGAACAGCGCTATCAGTGGGCGAGAGAGCTGGGGTTCCCGCAGGAAGGTGAGGGAGCTTATCCTGAGTATGAGGAGATATTCGGGAGAGCGCTGGAAATATCTTCCGATGAAAAAACGGTTTTTGTCGTGGATGAATTTCATTATATGGTGAAAGGGGACAGCGGATTTTTTGCGAGACTCAATCAATTTGTGAAAAACAGTGCTGTGCCGCTCTTGGTGATTCTATGCAGCTCTGCGGCGGGCTGGGTGGAGAACAGCATGGTCAGAAAAATCGGGAGTGAGGCTGCCTCTATTTCCGGTTTTTTGAAGGTGAGGGAGCTTAGTATTCAGAGGATGCAGGAGCTGTATCCGGAATATAGCCAGGACGACTGTGTCCAGCTCTATGCGATCCTGGGCGGTGTGCCCGGGCTGTGGAACCGGACGGACAGGAAACTTTCTGCCACGGAGAATATGATCTGTAATATAGTGGACAGATACAGCAGTCTTCACGGGGAGATGGCGGGTTGTCTGGCGGAAGAGCTGCGCGAGACGGCCGTGTATAACACCATCCTGACGACTATGGCTGCGGGCGGAGGCAAATTGAACGATATCTATCACCGTACCGCTTTTTCCAGAGCCAAGATCAGCGTCTATCTGAAGAATCTGATGGAGATCGATTTGGTGGAGAAAGTGGGCGCGGGGACATATCGCATCACAAAGCCTTATGTGCGTTTTTATTTTCGCTTTATCTATCCTTATCAGAGTCTGCTGGAGGAGCTTACGCCGAAGCAGTTTTACAAGGAAATCGTGGAGGACGCCTTTCCGGGGTTTGTGAGAGAAGCCTATCGAAAGAGCTGATATATGAAGAATTTATTTATCGCAGAGAAACCAAGCGTTGCAAGAGAGTTTGCCAACGCTTTGAAATTAAATATGCGCAAGTGCGACGGATATCTGGAGTCCGAGGAAGCTATCGTGACATGGTGTGTGGGGCATCTGGTCACCATGAGCTATCCGGAGGTCTATGACGAGAAATACCGCCGTTGGAGCTTTGATACTATTCCCTTCATCCCGAAGGAATTCCGCTATGAGGTCATTGCCAGTGTGGACAAGCAGTTCAAGATCGTGAGCGGACTTTTGAACCGTAAGGATGTGGGGACAATTTATGTCTGCACAGACTCCGGGCGGGAGGGAGAATATATCTTCCAGTTGGTGGAGCAAATGGCCCGAGTCCGGGACAAGAAGCGTCTTCGAGTCTTGAATCAT
>JAIDDH010000064.1 GCA_029055435.1 Acetatifactor sp. | reverse complement strand
CCGTTATCTACACTCGACTAGTCGTCTGCAGCTTCAGATGTGTATAAGATACATCCGCTATTCGATATTCTGTATCTGCTCACGCACCTTCTCAATCTCGGTCTTCAGTTCTATCGCATAATTGGAAATCTCCAGATCATTGGATTTGGACAGAGTCGTGTTGGCCTCCCTGTTCATCTCCTGGGCGATAAAATCAAGCTTGCGCCCGATGCTGCCGCCTTCCATCAGCGTCTTCTTCGTAGTCTCGATATGGCTGCGCAGCCGTACCAGCTCCTCATCCACGCAGACCTTATCGGCAAAAATCGTGACTTCCGTGAGAATCCTCGCCTCATCCATCGTATTGTCGCCCAAAAGCTCCTTTACCTTATCTGCCAGCTTCTGTCTGTACTCCGCCACGATCTTCGGTGACCGCTCCGCGATGGAAGTCACAAGCTCCTCCATGCCGTCCAGCTTGGCAATCAGGTCATCCCGCAGGTGCTCTCCTTCCGTCACGCGGGTCTTCACAAACATTTCCGCCGCGCCCGCAAGTGCTCTCTGCAGTTCCTTCCAGAGCTCCTCCTCATCCACATCCTGCTCCTCCATGGTGAATACCTCCGGGTATTTGGAGAGCGTGGAAACGCGGATATCGTCGTCCAGTCCGAACTCCTGCGCCATCTGCCGCAGATACCGCAGATATGCCTCCGCAGCTTCCTTATTATAGCGCACGCCAAAAGTGCTCTCAGAGAAATCCTCGTAGGTGATAAAAATGTCCACCTTGCCTCTGGAAATATAATTTTTTAATTCGCTGCGGATTGCCGCCTCAAAGAAATTCAGCTTCTTTGGCATCTTGATATTTACATCCAGATAGCGATGGTTGACAGATTTCATCTCCACCGTAAATTTCCTGTTATTCTCTACAATCTCGCATCTGCCAAAACCGGTCATACTCTTGATCATTTGTATACCCCCATGAGTTTCCACAAATCAAGCTGACAATCTATGCCATTTTGTATTATAAGATAAGTATGAAACCGCGTCAAGTCCCATGCCAAAATCCTGCTGCCGTATCATGTGGTTGTTCGGCCTGAAATATTGTGCTTGCTGATTAAGCAGTGGTGGCAGGGGGAAATCGGGCGGGATTTGCGCCCGGGTGCGGTTGGGTGTTTTCTAATAGTGCTGTTTTAGAATATTGCGATTTTACGGGTCGGCTCTAAGGTGCATCCATGCACCCCAGAGCCTGAAATGCGCATCCGTGCGCATTTCACCCTGGTTTCCGGCACGCACTATAAGAAAACGCGCCAACCTTTACCAATGGCTGCAAATCCCGCCCGATTTCCTCCTGCCTCGTTACCAGCTAAATGTAGCAAGCATAATGTTTTAAGCTACACTGTCATCTCGTCATGGCAGCAACAGTATTATCTTGTCGTTTACAGGCCTAGTAGTACGCTGGCCACGGCGCAGTAGACGAGGAGGGACAGTGCGTCCACGATGGTGGTGATAAAAGGGCTTGCCATCACTGCGGGGTCGAAGCCCAGGCGCTTTGCGCCGATGGGCAGAATGCAGCCCACAAGCATGGCCAGGAGCACCGCCGTGATCAGAGTGATGCACACCACCAGAGCCACCATCACTCCCACCCGGTCAAATATCATCAGCTTGCAGAAATTTGCCGCCGCCAGGCACAGGCCGCACAGGAGCGCCACCCGCACTTCTTTAAATACCACTATGGGCACATCCCGGTATTCGATTTCCCCCAGAGACAGTCCGCGGATCACCGTCACGCTGGCTTGTCCGCCGGCATTTCCGCCCGTATCCATCAGCATCGGAATAAATGCAATCAGCACCGCGCAGGCGCTCAGCGCATCCTCGAAGCTGGTCAGGATAGCCCCGGTAAAGGTAGCGGAAACCATGAGCAGCAAAAGCCAGGGAATCCTTTTCTTGAAAGTCTCCCAGACCGTGGTTCTCATATAGGGCTTGTCGCTGGGCACGATAGCCGCCATCTTCTCCATATCCTCCGTGGTCTCTTCTTCCATGATATCCACGATATCATCCACGGTGACAATGCCCACCAGACGGTTCTCGTTGTCCACCACAGGCATGGTGGTAAAGTCATATTTCTTAAACTGGGCCGCAACCTCCTCCTGATCCATGAGGGTGCCCAGCGCAATGACATTTTCATGCATGATATTGCCGATACGCTCCCCCGGATCGGACAGAAGCAGATATCTCAGGGCAACCGTCCCCAAAAGCCTCCTCTGGGCGTCCAGCACATAACAGACATTGATAGTCTCACTGTCCAGTCCCACCGCCCGGATATGAGCAATGGCCCCCTCCACCGTGAGATTCTCCTTCAGATCCACATACTCCACCGTCATGATGCTTCCGGCGGAATCCTCCGGATAGCGCAGCAGATGGTTGATATCCCGGCGGGTCTCCGCGCTGGCGTTCTCCAATATCTTGGTCACTACATTGGCCGGCATCTCCTCCAACAGATCCGTGGCATCATCCGCCATCAGATTGTTGATGATATTGGCGGTCTCTCTGTCGGACAGCGCCGTGATGATAGTCTGCTGGGTGTCTGATTCCATGTAGGAAAATACATCCGCCGCCAGATCCTTCGGCAGGATGCGGAATACTCGAAGAAGCTTTTCCTCCTCAAGTTCCTCCATGACGGCAGCCACATCCGCAGAGTTCTCCTCCGCGAGCAGCTGGCGCAGTTTTGTGTATTGCTTGGTGTCTAAAAGTTCAAGCAGTTCCTTTACAGTCAAAATCTGATCCATATCTTCTCTCCTTGTGATGATTTTTTATGCTCCGACTTGGACTCGGAAGAGGGTTATCGCTACTGCTTGTCTGACTTGTCATAAAAAACCACCTCCTTTCTAAATTAAAGGCATTCGAGAAGCATTAATGTTTCAGGATTCTCTGTCTATATAGTATCGCTCCTGTATCTTGTCTATGCGCGCCCTGCCCAGGGTCGCTTCCGTGATCTCGCCCCGCAGCGCCCTTTCCGTCTCTGCCGGAATCAGAATGCGCAGTCTGACTGCGTCCGTATACTCGCTGTCTATGGGTTCGATGCCTTTTTGTCCCAGCAGATACAGGATTTTGCCGACGCCGTTGTAGTCCGTGGAAATTTCCAGCTCACAGCCAAACCGGTTGACGCCGACGACACAGTGGGAAAGCCCTTCTTGCACCGCGCGGGTGTAAGCCCGCACCAGACCGCCGGTTCCGAGCAGCACTCCGCCGAAATACCGGGTCACCACCACCGCCACATTGCGCACACCGGCGCCCAGCAGCACCTCCAACATAGGGCGGCCCGCCGTCCCCGAGGGCTCCCCGTCATCGCTGCAGCGGGTCAGTTCCCCCCTGTCTCCGATGACAAAGGCTGAACAATTATGTCTTGCATCCCAGTATTTTTTCCGGGTACTCTCGATAAAGCGGACGGCTTCCTCCTCCGTCCCGCATCCGGCAACGGTGGCGATAAAACGGGATTTCTTCTCCACGATCTCTCCCTGTCCGCCCTCCAGCAGCACTCTGTATGACTCCATAGGCCTTTCCCCTTTTTAACATTCATATTATTCTAGCATATTTTGTCCAAAATGTGAAACAATTCTTAAGACTGGAAATAAAATCTTTATTTACATATTCTTTTCTGCTATAATATAAAAAATCTTATAGTCGGGTATTATGCCCGCAGGCAACAACTCAGGCAACAGACAATAAGGAAGGCGAATTATATGAATTACGGCAAAAGGGGTGTCCGCGAAAAACAAAGGGCACTGAATTCTAAATCAGGAAAATGGGGAAAGAAAATCATTCTGACCGGTGTGAAACTGTTTCTGATTGCAATTCTGGGGACAGGCATCTGCGGTGCCGCAGCGGGTATCGGCATGTTCCACGGCATTCTGGAGGACACACCCAACATCCGCGTCAGCGATGTTGTAACCTCCGGTCAGGCTACTATCGTCTACGACAGAGAGGGCAATGAGATCGATCAGTATGTCAGCATGAATTCCAACCGGATCATTGTGACCATCGATCAGGTGCCCAAACATCTGGGACAGGCCTTCGTGGCCATCGAGGACGAGCGCTTCTACCAGCACAACGGCATCGACATGATAGGTATCGTCCGCGCCGGTTACCAGTTCGTCAAAACGGGGGGCAAAGAGAAACAGGGCGCCAGCACCATCACCCAGCAGCTTCTGAAAAATACTGTCTTCACCACCTGGACAGAGGAGAATGACAATATGGTCAAAATGGTGAAGCGTAAGCTCCAGGAGCAGTATCTGGCTCTGGAACTCACCAAAAACTCCACCAAGGACGATGTACTTCTACGCTATATGAACGCAGTCAATCTGGGACAGAATACTCTGGGCGTGGAGGCGGCTTCCCAGCGATATTTTGGTAAGTCCTGCTCCGAGCTCACCATCTCGGAAAGCGCGGTCATCGCCAGCATCACCCAGAATCCCCGGGCTAACAATCCAATCAGCAGACCCGAAAACAATGCCAAGAGACGCAGGACCTGTCTGAACAAAATGCTGGAGCTGGGATTCATCGACAAGGATCAGTATGATGAGGCCCTGGCGGACACAGAGGATGTATACGATCGCATCAGCCTGCATGATGTGGATTTCAAAGTGGGCAACGGCACCTCCGGGTCATATTTCTCGGACGCCGTGTATGAGCAGGTGCTGGACGATCTGGTTGCCTCCGGCTATCCCGAAGTCACTGCGGAATACATGATGTCCTCCGGCGGACTGCGCATCGATTCTACTATGGATCCCAAGATTCAGGCTATCGCGGACGAGGAATTTGCCAATCCGGACAACTATAACACCAACACCCACTGGTATTTGAGCTATGCTCTCACTATTACCGATTCCAGTGAAGAAAAACACAATTACAGCAAAGAAAACATGATGTCCTGGTTCAAGGAAAACAGGGACCGGAACTTCAATCTGATTTTCGCCTCTCAGGACGATGCCTATGCAGCCATCGACGTCTATCGCGGCGCCATGATGGAAACCCTCGGCATGGAGGCGGACTCCGACAGCTATGAGGAAAGCATCTCCATGACCGCACAGCCTCAGGCCGCCATTGTCATCGAGGATCAATCCTCCGGTTATGTGGTAGCCATGGTGGGCGGACGCGGTGCCAAGGAAGGAAGACGCACTCTGAACCGCGCCACCGCTGCCGGCAACTCTCCCGGCTCCACTTTCAAGGTTCTGGCATCCTTTGCCCCCGCTCTGGACGCCAACGGACAGACGCTGGCCACGGTTTACAACGATGCGCCCTTTAATTACGACACCGGCCAGCCGGTGAACAACTGGTATGACGTAAACAAGGTGGGCTGGAAGGGCATCTGCTCCATTCGCTATGCCATCGAACAGTCCCTGAATATCATTGCGGTGAAAACCTTTACTGTGGTGACACCCCAGCTCGGTTATGATTATCTGATCAACTTCGGCTTCACCACCTTGACCGATGGCGTATGGATCGGCGACCAATACTTCTCCGACGTACAGCAGCCCACCGCCATCGGCGGCATCACCAACGGCGTCAGTCCTTATGAATTGAACGCCGCCTACGCCTCCATCGCCAATCTTGGCACCTATATGGAGCCCAAGCTCTACACCAGAGTTACGGACGCAGACGGCAATGTGATTCTGGACAACACTGTCCCCAAAAGCCATCAGGTGCTGAAAGAGACCACCGCTTTTCTCCTGACGGACGCTATGACAGACGTTGTCACCAAGGGAACCGGTGCCAGATGTAATTTCAACTCCAGCATGGCCATCGCAGGCAAGACGGGAACCTCCCAGAAATATCAGGATGTGTGGTTTGCCGGATACACCCCCTACTACACAGCAACCGTGTGGGCCGGCTACGACAATAACGTAAGCCTCAACACCAGCACCAACGCCAGCGTTAACGAGTCCAACCTGGCAAAAAATCTGTGGAGGAACATCATGAAGCGCGTACACGAGGAATTGCCCAATGCAAGCTTCGCTATTCCCGAGGGTCTGGTACAGACGCAGATATGCTCTAAATCCGGTAAGCTTCCCACCCCCGGACTCTGCGAGGCAGCCGGCTCCGTCAGGACAGAATACTTTGCCGAGGGCACTGAGCCCATTGAGCTCTGCGACATCCATCATCAGGGACGCATCTGCGCCTACAATGGCCTGATTGCCGCACCGGAATGTCCTTTCGCCTACGACGGCATCACCACCCTGTCGCTGCCTGAGCACCCGGCACTGCTGAACGGCTCCACCACCATCGTGGACAATGAAGACGGCACACAGACTATACTGGCGCCCAAGACTTCCAATATTTGCCCCCACGACGCCCTGTTCTTTGCGAACCCGGACTATGAGACGATTCTGAATCAGCATCAGTGGGAGATGAACCAGCGAAGTTCAAATGACTAAAAACAACGGATGGTGCGTCCATTGGGGCGCACCACAACAAAAGACCTGACAGTGTGGTTTGGTTTTTCACCTCTCACTGTCAGGTCTTCTTTTGTCTGATTGGTCTGATTCGTCCCCTTTGCCGCTCAGTCTGATTACAAGCCTTTAATCTGTCGAATCTTCCTCTGCAAATCCTCCACTCCCGCCTGCGCATTCAAAATGGCTGTGCGCTGCTTCTCAAAGGGAGTGTCCTCCGCGTCTTTATACTGTTCCATGAACAGACGTCCAATCTCCAGATAATTCTTCTTAATTACCTCCTCGCAGGTGGCAATCTGGCTCTTCAGGCTGGCAATCTCCGCCATATCCTTTGCTTTACCGGACACCTCTTTGCCCTTTGTGGCAATGGTATCTCCTATTTTTTCAAACAAATCCATCCCGCAACCATCCTTTCCGCCCCGAAGGACTCTATATCTCACCTTATCCTCAGTATAGCCGCTTTGAAGAAAAGTGGCAAGTATTTCATTGTACTTTTTCTACGGAGTGTGATATAATTGACAAAGAATTACAGACAAAGGATGCCCGGCGGGCGGGAGGTATTATTATGCAGCCGCTGTATACAGCTTTAAAAGTAAACAACGAAATCGAATTCTGTGAAGTAGATAATCTCGACTGTAAGCGGGAGATTGAACGCGGACTTCTGGAAAACCGTATCTCCTACTATATCCGCTGGCCCAAACCCTCACTCTTTAGCCGCAAAAAAGTCTGCTGCATCATCTGTATCAATGACAGCGCCAGAGACGCCGCGGAGACGATCGTCCGCTCCATCTGTGAACACAGCGGCTATGAAGTCAAATTTCTCATGAAGCGCTTTCCAAATCATTATCTGTGACCCATACATAAATCCCGGATATCTTCTTTATATTTAAAGGAAGACTGCACCAGCACCATCTTTATATCCGCTGCGCCCGCTGCAAATCATCCAGTGTCACAACGCTTCAGTTCCACCATCATGAAATCTATGACAGCTTCTTTCAATGCCTCTGTGGGACAATATACACGGCTCAGAATCTTTCCGCTATGGGTAACTCCCGCTACCACCATATGGTCTCCAAAAGCTTTCTCAGCACGGCTGTCACCGTACTTTGATTTAACCCTTCTTTCCAAGATGCCTGCTGATAATTTCTTATGTCAACAGAGGGGCATAGTCCCTCCAAATAGGGCTAACTATCTATCGTCTTGATAACATCCGATTCTATTCTATAACATGAGATTCAATATAATTCTTTCTCTTCCATTGCCTTATGTCTTCAGTTCATAATATAATCCAGCTCAACTAAATGGAGGATTTCCATCCAAAGCAATGGTATCCCATCCAGCTATTGAAAAAGCAAAAAGCCTCGCATTTTCAATAATGCTAAGTATTGACTTACTAATGCTAGGCCTTTATTTTGGCATCTATCGATTACCATTTTACTCAAGCCATGGAAATAGCTACAAAAGAGAGATATTCTATGTATTATTCTAAATAAAAATAAGAAACTCCTGATACTCAAAAAATATTCTTTAATTCTCAATTTTAATATTAATATACAATCCATCCTTTCCTCTTGGCTCTGAATATCACGGCGGCTAATAGCGGATTATGAAAACCAGAATTAAAAATAATATATTTTTTAATAAATCCTATGCACTATATAATATTTAAAATTCTGCTCCGTATAAATTTTGCTTACTGACAAATATCAGCAAATTATAGTTTTTCTGCAATCGCTTCGTCCTCTATCGCTTTTGCTGTTTCTCCTATTAAACGATAAACTTCTGCCCTCTCCATATATGCTTCTTTATATTTGGGATTTAGTTCAATTGCTTTTGTAAGAAAATCAATAGATTTTTCAAAATTATCTTCTTTTTTCCAAAGAACTCCTTGATGTTTATATGGATTCGCATACTCTGGACTCAATTCAATGGCTTTATTATAATCGGAAAGTGCCTTATCACGCTCCCCTATACTATCATAAACATATCCGCGATTGTTATAAGCTTTTTCAAACTTTGGATTCAATTCAATGGCCTTATTATAGTCAGAAAGCGCCTTATCACGCTCCCCCAGACTATCATAAACATATCCACGATTGTTATAGGCTTCTCCAAACTTTGGATTCAATTCAATGGCTCTGTTATAATCAGATAATGCCTCGGTATATTTCTTTAATCCAGTATACGCACAACCGCGATCATGATAAAACTGCGCGGTATTTGATTGTATATTAATTGCATTTGAGTAACTTTCAACTGCCTTTTCATATTCTTTTAAATTATAATATCGATTACCTTGGCGCCTATAATCCCAAACTGTCATTCGATTTAATTCTTGCCGCTCTTTTTCTGAAACAATTGCACGTTCTACCATCTTTTCTATTTCTATCTTAAAATCATTCTCACTCTGATTTATATGCTCCCCAACATGTTCCTTCTTATTCAAATCTTCATGTTCAGTAAGCTTCCTATATTCTTTCTCATAATTGGCAATTTGCATGCTTATCCGATTGTTCAAATATTCTTCCGCTTCATGAACTCCAATTTTATCAGGAAACAATGCATTTCCAATAGCAAGCATTGTAGCATCAAAGCCCGCAGTACGAACAAGGTATCCATTTTTTGCTTTTATAAGTGTTTGTATTTTGTCATTTGGCAATCCATATTGCTCAAAATAGCACCAGTAAATTCCATTTTTCATTTTGATATTACTGTCTTCTAAAAGATTCATTAGGCTATTATCACCACCACCATATCCTATAACGATTGGAGTGTAAATTTGAAAAACAGATGCCAGAACATCATGCCATTTCCCCTTTAACTCCTTAGTTTCCTCAGGCTGGTTCAATGGATCAAAGAAAATTCCCCGATGCACTTTCGCAATGATTGGACGTTTAATATTAGAATCTCCTGCAAATTCAGCCAATAATTCATGGTTTATTACAAGCGGTTTATCATCTGTATACAAAAATAAAGCATCTTCTATCAAACTGTCAAAATTTGTTGTTATTACAAGATTACTGCCGCTTCCATCCGTCAACATTAGTGCCAGAGGATGATAACCAAATCCTGGATTTTTATTTGCCATTATTTTTTCAAGATAATGGTATCCATTTCTATGGTTTGGAAAAAAGCGAAGCTTATATATATCAAAATAATATTCACTAGGCAAAGGAGTTCCTATTTTCTTTGTTTTTTCCCAATCCTTTTCTATGTTTGCAAAATCATTTTCTAAGTAATTTTCCAGAATTTTCGCGACCTCACGAATCTCTTCTAATCCAGAAGTTTCTTCCATTTCCTTCATCCACTGATATTCTAAAGATATACCTGTTGGAATTCCAGACGATACTGATGCACCTGAACCAATAATAAAACAAAATCTCTCTGAATTACTTCTCCCTTCTTCAATCGCTCTAACAAGCTGATTTATTGAAATTAATTGATAATTATTAACAATTTGCTCCCCCATATCAATACCCTTTCCTTAAAAAACTTGATATAATATCCTAATTTGACAAGTCACATCCTGTTTGGGCGATTTGTTTTCTTATCTAAATTTCCACAAAATCGAGAGGAAAAACCATTCCATTTTCTGAAGATAAAATTGGTTTCTCATTATTTCTTATTTTTATCTTCAAAAAGCACTTTTATATGTCATAAATATTGTAAATAACCTTTATAATTTTGTCAATATTTTCATCCTTATGCTTATTTATAACTTGCGCTCAATAGTTTTAGGAACACTTGATACTGTTTTTCATAAGTTGCCTTATTTGCTACAATACCCTCCCGAATTGCGTTTCTTTCTGCATCCTGTGCCATGCGAACCTCTTCTCTGATGATTACTCCATAAACAAATCTATCGTAATGGTAAACAGCATTCTTCAAAGTCTCTTGGATTTGTTGCTTCCACAAGCTTAGTCACTATTGAACCTTCATCCACCATACAACAAGCATACTGAATGCCTATAACATATGGTGCGGCGTTCAAAAAGTAACACTCGTTATTCTCATTTAAAAAAGAGCCCTGATTTTCAGGGCTCTTTGCATGCGGATAACAGGACTTGAACCTGCACGGTTGCCCACTGGTACCTAAAACCAGCGCGTCTGCCAATTCCGCCATATCCGCCTGTACGCCATAATCATTATGTCAGCAAAGCTTTGCTTTGTCAAGTCCTGGAAGCAATTAGACAAATCGCTTTATGACTTATCTTTATCCGCCTTCTTTTTAATATGATTTCCAATAATCTCTGACACGTCACTAATCGTGATAAAAGCACTCGCATCTACCTCTTTGATCAGATGCTTCAGTTCATAGATCTCAAGCCGGTTCAATACGCAGTAGAGAACCACCTTTTTTCCGCTGATCAGGCCCTCACCCTCCAACATCGTCACGGTGCGTCCCATCTTCTTATAGATCTCATCCGCGATCTTTCGTCCCTCATTCGTGATTATCATGGCGGCTTTTGCCTGCTCCACACCTGTCTCTACAAAATCGATCACTTTCGACGTGATAAAATATGTCAGCAGGCTGTACATGGCCCGGTCAAATCCAAACAGAAAACCTGCGAGCGTATAGATCATGATATTGATGAAAAGAACCGTCTGTCCCACCGGAAGATTAAAACGTCGGTTCAAAAAGATCGCCACCGTCTCCGTCCCGTCGAGGCAGCCGCCGGAGCGAATGACGAGCCCCACGCCTATTCCCAGAAACACTCCTCCGAAACAGACGGCCAGCAGATAATCTCGCGTCATATCCGTAAGCGGCGCAAATATTCCCAGAAAAATCGAAAATGTCACCATGGCAACCGCAGATTTGGCAATAAATTGGGCCCCCAGCTTCCGCATACCGACGATCAGAAACGGAGCATTGAGTACCAGAGTCAGTGCCCCCAGAGGAATCTTGCTGAGATTATTGATCATAATGGAGATTCCCACGACCCCTCCATCCAGAATCGTACATGGAACCAGAAATTCTTCAATGGAAAAAGCGGCGATCATCGCACCTACCACCAGCATCACATAATTAAAAATCTCCTTCATATAATCTTTGGATTTTGCAACATTCTCTGACATAGACATTACCTCCGCTATTATCATATCAATGAAAATTATACCATTACTTGAAGTTTTCATCCAGATAGAGCTGTACCCTGTTCTGAATGATGTCCACACATTGTTCCACCGTCTTGTCCCCGGCGAAGAAAGCCTGAATTTCCTCATCGATAATCACAGCAATCGCTCCATTTGCCGTAGACTGCTCCATACGCAAATACTCCACCTCTTCCCGGAGCATTTCTATGGTTTCCTCGGAAGTGGGATCATCCATCATGTTATAGACCGCGCTATAGGGTTTCGTCAAATATGCTTCAAAAGCGTCCTTCCGCACTGGAAAACCGCCGAAATCACTGGCATACCAGCTCTGTCCCTCCTCCGACAGCACAAACTCCAGAAATGCCCATGCGCCGTCCTTGTTGGGAGAATTGCTGTAAATGGAAAATTGCATCATGGGGCTTAACAGGCAGCAGCGTTCTCCGTCCTGCGTGGGAAATCCCACATCCCATGCCTTATCTTTATACTGAACATATGTCTGACTGTAATCATAAGGGCCATAGTAGGTATTATATTGGAGCAGGTATTCCTTGTTCAGAAATTTGTGATTCTCTTCATCACTGTAAAATACTGTCTGCCTCTCTTCATTTTTAGGATAGGAAAGGCCCTTGATATTTTCCAGCAGCTGCTTGAATTCCGGTGAATCATAATGGCATTCCCCTTTTTCCCAGTCCACATAGGTGTTCAACGTGAAAGTCAAAAGTGTCCATATGGAATCGGATGTATACACATTCAAAAGTTTCGTGTCAGGATAATCTCTGGTCAGTCCGAAGAGCTGGTCATAAGTCCAGCCATCTGTGGGAATCGTCTCCGCTGTGGTAGAGAGCGTGAGGATGGAAAAGCCCGCCATCATGCTGGTCAGTTGCCCATCGCTCTCGCAGGCACTCCTGACCACCTCCATAATATCATCCTCTCCCACCACATCACTTTCTTTCATATAAGGCTTTAAATCCTCCAGAAGCCCTTTCTCCTCCAGCATATCCCTGTCAATCCATCCCATTTCCAGTATATCTGCCACTTCGTCCGGATGAAAAAGCAGGTCTTCCGTGAAAGCCTCCATATCCTCATAGTTTTTCGTGACAATCTCATATTCCATATTCGACCGGTTAAAGCTGCGCACCTGCCTCCCCAGCCATATGCTGGGCATACGTCCCAGGCCAAGCGTCACTGTCTTTTTCTCAGGTATATATTCCCTGTCCATATACCCCACACGGACTATCTCCGGAGGATCGGATCTGGAAGCATTATAAGATAAAGCCTCCATAAAGGGAGACAACTCCGCCATGTATCCGCTTATATTTTCCGGTGGACAATCCTTTTCCAGAAGGCAGACCTCCAATATTGTAGAACCGTCTACACCCAGCTTCTGCCAATTCAGCAATTCCGTATACTCTCCGGTGTCATATTCATAGGAGTAAAGCCCATTCTCCATGGAAATCAGAATACCCAGGTCATAACCGCTTAAAACAGAGCCGTTCTCTACACTGCCTTTACTGGCAACCGACAAATCTCTGGTCTCAGCCTCACCCAGCCTGCCTTTGGCAAAATCCACCTTCCGAAACTGATAGTTCATATGACTGCCGCCATTCCAAACCTGTTGAATTACAAAAACACCCTGTTCTCCCCCGTCTATGATCTGGCTCTGGAATACCTGAATATCATCATATCCTGTGTATTGACCCTCTTTGTCAAAGAAGTATCCCTGTCCATCGTAGTTGGTGAGCAGGATATTCCCTTCTATGTCCACATGCATGTCAGAGAAAAAACCAAAGGACTGCGTGGCCGTATAAAAGTCCTCATGCTCCACCTCCTGAAGCCAGACTTCCTGAAAATCGCTGTCCAGCTTTCGCAGATAAAGCGTTCCTGTGCCGCCCGTCTCACTTTTCCGCTCCAGAAAGTAGAAAAAGCCGTCCTGTCCCATATCAAATTCCAATATGGCATGATCCTCCGAAATGCCCTTATAGAGCGCTTCCGGCGTTCCCGTGCCATCTATGTTTACCTGATACAGTGTGCCATGGGACATATCCCGATCACGATCCCATACTTTCTCCAGATAAATCAGCCGGTCGCCCTGCCACACATAATCTTCCAACCCTCTCAGGTCAAATTTAACCTCCTGAAAATTCGCCACCGGAACCATCTCTTCTGTGAAAACAATCTCCTTATTTTCTTCTCTGTCCGGCTCTTTTGAATCACCACAACCTGTCATCCCCCACAGCAGACTTCCTGTTAAGAGCAGACAACCAAGACGTTTACACAGATTTTTGTAGCCCATAAGTTTCTTCCCCATTTGGTTATTTATTACCTTTCTTAGCTGCGTTCACCTGCGCTCTCTCCGATGTGAACGATAGTCTTCCTGTAAATCCGAATCAGGAAGAACACGCTCATGCTCACGCTGCAGAGCTCTGCGATGGGAAATGCCCACCAAATGAGCTCCACTCTTCCGCTCAGAGACAGAAGCTTCGCCACAGGGAGCAGAACGCAGAGCTGTCTGGCCACGGAGACCACCATGCTGTAAACGCCATTGCCCAACGCCTGAAACACACTTCCCGCCACAATACAAAAACCTGCAAACACAAAGCTCAGACAGATGGTTCTGAGCGCAGGTACACCGATAACAAGAAGCTCCTCCGTAGCATTGAACAGACTGATGAGCTGAGCGGGGAACAACTCCATGACCGCCAGACCCACCAGCATGATTCCCACACCGAAGGCCACACTGCTGCGAATCGTAGCAATGACCCTATCCCGCTTGCCCGCGCCATAATTGTAGGCGATAATGGGCACCATACCGTTGTTCAGTCCAAACACAGGCATGAACACAAAGCTCTGAAGCTTAAAATACACGCCGAAGACAGTCTGCGCCGCGCCGAAAGTCTCCAAAATCAGATTCATACCATAAGTCATCACAGAAGCCACGGACTGCACCACGATAGAAGGCGCTCCTACCTTGTATATCTGCCCGATTAATTTGAGGTCGGGACGAAAACCTCTGAACGACAGTTTAATCTCTTTATTGCATTTTATGTTAAAGAACACCGCCATCAACGCGGCCACCATCTGTCCCAGAACCGTGGCAAGCGCCGCCCCTGCAACTCCCATCTCAGGAAGACCGAATTCCCCGAAAATCAGAATCGGATCCAGAATGAGATTGATAACAGCACCCGTTCCCTGTGTAATCATGGTGTAAAAGGTCTTGCCCGTGGCCTGCAGCAGACGCTCAAAGGTCGTCTGCATGAAAATACCAATGCTCATGGTACAACAGATGGTGAGATAGGTCACGCCATACTCCCGCACCTGTTCAATTGTCGTCTGACTGGCAAAAAACGGAGCGCTGACAAAAATGCCCACCAGCACGAACACCACAAAGCTCACCGCCGCCAAAAACACACCGTTTACAGCAATCACATTGGCCTTCTCGAAATTCTTCTCCCCCAGCGTCTTGGACAAAAAGGCATTGATACCCACCGCCGTGCCCACCGCCACCGCAATCATCAAACTCTGCACCGGGAACGCCAGAGATACCGCCCGCAGCGCATACTCATTAATCTGCGACACAAAAATGCTGTCCACAATATTGTAAAGCGCCTGCACCAGCATGGAAATCATCATGGGCAGAGACATTGTAATCAAAAGAGTGTTGACGGGCATTACGCCCATTTTATTCTCCCGTTTATTTTCCTGCTTATTCTCCTGCGTCATAGTATTCTCCTCATTCTCTTGGGTAATTTACGGGTTTCCTGCACAAAAAAAGTATCTCTCCCAAAGGGGTGATACCATTTTGATGAAGCACGGGGGATTCGAACCCCCGACAACCTGATTAAAAGTCAGGTGCTCTACCGACTGAGCTAGTGCTCCGCATATGAAAGAATCGAGCAAACAGCTTGCTCGACAAACAGGACAGCTCCCGCTACAGACGGATACAGAGCTGCCCTGCCACAGAACAAAAGCAGGGCTAGCTGGATTCGAACCAGCGAGTGCAGCAGTCAAAGTGCTGTGCCTTACCGCTTGGCGATAGCCCTATAAATGTGACACCAGCGACTACACAGCCAAAAGGTGGATAAAGGGATTCGAACCCTTGGCCTCCAGAGCCACAATCTGGCGCGCTAACCAACTGCGCTATACCCACCATATATCAGACATCCTCGCTCTGGGACGGGCAATACCCAAAGGACATGTCCAAATGTGCCCGAAGGGATTCGAACCCCCGACCCACGGCTTAGAAGGCCGTTGCTCTATCCAGCTGAGCTACGGACACATGTCAGTTGACGACGAATGATATTGTACCGCATTCTCAAGCTTTTGTCAACCGGGTGTGCCAAATTTTTCAGTATTTTTCGATATGATTTTTAACCTATTTCTTGACACGGACAAAGCCCCTAGTTTATAATAACCTGTGCATGGCATTTTATTATGCCTGCCCCGGGGTGTGGCTCAGCTTGGCTAGAGCGCCTGGTTTGGGACCAGGAAGTCGCAGGTTCGAATCCTGTCACCCCGATTTCCCGAGCGTTTATGAGCAGTGCGAGGAAAAGTTATGAAAGAAAAAATACGGAACATTCTTTGTCAGATAATCAACGCTGTGATAATAGCCGGATTGATTGTTCTTTTCATAGGTTTGTATTATTGTGTGATAAAAGCAGGAATTCCTTATCAAGACCCACCGTTAGAGTTACAGATCCAATATGAAGTCAATATGAGGATAGGCGATATACTGACGGGAAATGGCTTTGTGATTGCCATATGCGGCGGAATTATCCGTCTGCTTTTTGGATTGCTTTCAAAATATGTGCAATGACCAATTCCAGCTCATCTTCATCAAAGACCTTATTTTGCGAATCCTATGATACACGCCCGAAACGCTGTCACAAATACGCCACAGTAAAATGTACCTCTTCCTTTTTGTCTATCTCCATAATCACATAAGAAGGCCGCCTGTTCTCCTGTCTCGGATAGGAAAGGCTTCCGGGATTCACGGCGATGATATCGTCATCCCGATCCACCACCGGTCTGTGAGTATGTCCGTAGCAGACAATGTCCATCCCTCTAGCCACGGCCTCCCGCTTGATGGTCTCATTTCCCATGGACACATAATAATTGTGGCCGTGTGTCACCCAAACTTTATATTTTCCGATTTCCAGCTCCAGCTCTCTGGGCAGAGAGGAAAAAAAGTCATTGTTGCCAAGGACTATATGTACTGGGCAATCCGCCGCCTCCGTCAAAAGGTATTCCGCGCCCTCCGCATCTCCGCAGTGAATCACCATGTCCGGCTTGTGCAGTTTGAGCAGATTGAGATAAGTATCGTTTTTTTTGTGTGTATCACTGACAATCAGTACCTTCATACCTTTTCAGCTCCTCTTTCATGAGCCGCAGCGCCTTTCCCCTGTGACTCACCTGATTTTTTTCTTCCTCTGTAAGCTCCGCCGTGGTCCGTCCGAATTCGGGGACATGGAAAATAGGATCATAGCCAAAGCCATGGTTGCCTCTCTCCTCATAGCCTATCCTGCCCTCTATGGCGGCTCTGGAGGACAATTCCGTTCCGTCAGGCAACACTGCGGCGATGGCGCACACAAAACGGGCCGTGCGTTCCTCATCGGGCACACCGCTCAGGCGTTCTATCAGATTGGCATTTTTTACACTGTAGGGCGTCTCCTCCCCCAGATAGCGGGCCGAATAGATCCCGGGCTCCCCCTGCAGATAGTCTATCTCCAGCCCGGAGTCATCCGCCAGAACCACCGCGCCCTCCGCCTGTGTGCAGGCGGCCACGGCTCTGGCCTTAATCAATGCGTTCTCCTCATAGCTTGCCCCGTTCTCCTCGATGTCCAGGGTAATCCCAGCCTCCTTCATGGACAGGATTTCCCGGCCCATATCCTCCAGAATCATCCTGATTTCCTTCATCTTCCCGGCATTCCCGGTGGCAAAAATAATTTTACTGTATTTTTGTTTATTCATAATAGTTTGTATAAACCTCCCTGATTGCCTCCGCAATTCCCTGGGCAAGCTTTTCTCTGTAGCTCTCCTGCACCAACAGCACACGCTCCTGATCATTGTTCAGATTTCCCAGATCCACTCCTGCTGCCGGGATACGCATATCCTGCAAAATGCTGTCCGCCTCCGCGCTCTTCAGACCGATGGCACGGTTCCCACTGGCGATAGTGACATTCCTGGTGACAATATCCGCAAACTCTACATTCCCGAACTGCGGAATAAAATAGGCCTCATTGTACCAGCCGCAGATACCGTACTGTCCGGCATCTTCCCGCTCGGCAACTCCCACAGTGAGAAATAAATCCGCATTCACTTCCTCCACAAAAGCCAGCCGTTCTTCAGCAGTGATCTCCTCATCCTCCGTCCCCGTAAAATACAGGCGGATATTGTCATGATTAAGCTGTGCGGGGATCAGTTGGAGCACTTCCCAGGCTATCTGCGTTTGTGCAATGCTGCCATCCATCGCATCCACTACTACCAGCAGACGATAAAGGGCATGCGGGTCGCAGACCTCTATGCGGAGCATATCCTGATCCATACTGGTCCGATACTCGTATACACCGTCCATCTCAAATGTTAAGAGCACTCCCCGCCGCTGCTCCTCCCAGCCCGCAGACCGGATTGCGGCCACATCGCCCTGCACGGCATGCTCTTCATAAAATCCTGCTTTAGCACTTTTCAACAAGATGTGAAGGGATCTATCCATATAACAGTTTTCTACCACAACGTCTTCCGCCTTTGTATTTTTATCCAGCGGAATCACAAAGACCCCTGTCCCCTGCAAGGTACTCTCCAACTCCAGACGATGTTCCCACTCCGAACCGCTACTCTCCTCCACAGCTCCCTGTTCATAAGAACCGCCCGCAATCACAATCGTCTTGCGCTCTGCGGTGACAAGCATGAGATACATGGAACCGACAAACAGAAAAACCCACCATACCAGTGTGAGGGATCTATGAAATTTTTCGCCAATATCTTCAGGGCGTCTCTCGAAAAACATATCTGACATCATTCCACCTCACTCCGCAATCATCCTCTCAGTCTCCCTGCTGTGGAGTTCATTTATCTGAGTCCTTCGGAGTATTCCTCCGGGGCGGTTTGGGCCCCAGAAACTGATAGTAATAGGTCTTCATCATACCATTATAAATCTTACGGTTTTTATCCGCTTTTCTTCCGATATCCCGCTCCGCCTGCTCGTAAGCCGTAATCAGATACATGCTCCATGAATCCAACAGCCGAAAACGCTCGCCCAGAGTATGATAGAGCGCAGGCATTTCAGCCTTTTCCTGCAGACGCTCCCCATAAGGCGGATTGGTGATGAGAAAGCCATATTTCTTGGGATGACTCAACTGCTCTACCCCCCGGCGCTGAAAATGAATCAGTTTGTCTACACCGGCCAGTTTCGCATTCTCCCGGGCAATGCTCACCATATTTTCATCCACATCATAGCCCTGTATATCTGTCTCCACGTTCATATCTACCATTTCCCGCGCCTCATCCACCGTATCATACCAGAGCTTCCTGCCCACGATATGATGCCAGCTCTCCGCGGTAAAACTCCTGTTCATGCCCGGCGCCATATTGGCGGCCATCATGGCGGCTTCTATAGGAAAAGTCCCGCTGCCGCAGAAAGGATCTACCAGCGTCCGGCTGCCGTTCCACGGAGTCAGCATAATCAGCGCTGCCGCCAAATTCTCCGCGATGGGCGCTTTGGCCGTGAGTTTCCGATATCCTCGTTTATGCAAAGACTCCCCCGTGGTGTCCAGTCCTACGGTCACCTCGTCCTTCATGAGAAATACACGCAATGGAAAGGAATCCCCCTCCTCGGCAAATCTGTTTACATGATAAGTTTCCTTCAGACACTCCACCATGGCTTTCTTCATGATAGACTGAATATCGGAGGGACTGAACAGCTTGGACTTGACACTGGCTGCCTTCGCCACCCAGAATTTTCCGTCTATAGGTATGTATTCCTCCCATGGAAGCCCTCTGGTTCCCTGAAAAAGCTCCTCGAAAGTCTCCGCGTGAAAGCTGCCGATTTTGATTAAAATACGCTCTGCCGTCCGCAAAAATACATTAGCCCGGCACACGGCCTCCTCGTCCCCAAAGAAAGTGACCCGTCCGTCCGCCACCTGCGTGACGTCATAGCCCAGATCCATGATTTCTCTTTTTAAAACCGCCTCCATGCCAAAATGGCAGGGCGCAATGAGTTCAAATTTCCGCATGCCTGTATCCGCCTTCTGTCCCGATTCACAATTTGTATTTAAGTATACCTGTTTTGAGAGCTCCTGTAAAGTCCTGACCACAGGCAGACAGTCAAAAGGGGCGCCCTGCGGCGTCCCTTTTTTTAATCCGTTCTTTTAAAACCAATTTTCTGAAACTGATTTTCTGAAATCGATTTTTCCGAATTACTCTTTACCAGACTCCGAAACAGCCTTAGAAGTTGTTGTTGTTCTTCTGATTGTTCTTCTGATTGTTGTTCTTCTGGTTATTGTTCTGGTTGTTGTTCTGGCTGTTCTTGCAGTTCTGGCTGTTGTCATAATTGTTGGTGCTGTTGTTGTACTTGTTATTATCGTTGTTCTGGTTATTGTTGGACATAACATTTCCCTCCTGTTGATTGTTAGTTACAGGAGTAGTATGTCTGATTATTTATCAAAATATCCCTGAAAGATGTGGAATTTTTTTCCAAATTTAAAATGGCTGGGAACAATTGCCTCCGCAGTCCCGAACATCTGGGTCAGTTCAGCCAGTCCCGAAACAGTTTAATCATTAAAACCACCGCCATCATCACAATAATGAGCGGCGCCAGAAAGGACAGTACCGAAAAAACGATACCTATGACCAAAATGGCAACCAGCATGATGAGGATAGCCAACAGCCACCCGGGCATGCGGAGCATTCTGTGCGAGGAGCGGTTATCATTCCGATAATTCTGATAGTTTTCCCGCTGATAAGCTTCCCTATGGCCTGTATTCTGATAACTATTGCTCTGATAGCCGTCACCCTGTGCCCCGTAAGCAGTATCAGAGCCCCCGTTAGTCTGTATAATAGTGCGCGCAATCAGACGAGGGTCTCCCAAAGCCTTCAGCACTTCCTCCTGGCTCTTGCCCTTCCGCATCTCCATATTGATATAGTCCTGATAATAATTGACCATCTCTTCCACTTCAGGTGCAGGGATTCTGCCGTTTAGGGCAGCCCTCAGTCTGTCGATAAACTCCTGTTTATTCATTGCAACTGGTCCATTCCTTCTCCCGACGTAAGGCGTCTGACATAGCCGGCCGGGTCTCTCTGCATAAGATACATTGTGTAGAACGCGTTCAGCGCCATAGCCTCCTTGTTACAACACTCTGTGTTCTTACCTATCTCCCGCACAAGATTATAGCGATCCATCTGCCACACATAGAGATCTGTCAGGGTATATCCCTCACACTGCAGTTCATCCAGAAAACAGTGATGATCCAGGTAATACATAAACTCACGTAGCAATGCGCTGTCCACCACAATTTCCTTCCAGAGACTGTCAAGCCAGTCGGCAGTCTTACCGGCATATTCGCCCAATGCCAGCAAGCCCTCATAGGCCCGGATCCGCCTTGCGTCATAAACAATTCCGTTCATTGAAGTCTCCCCCGTTTATGTACTATTTTATCACGCAGCCCTTTTTCAGTAAATAATATAGAAAAAAAGGATTTATAAATTTTTTATAAAACACTCTAAGAATGCGAAAAAGCCCCGGGATGAATATCCTCAGAGCTTTCATAATAACGTACGCAAGCGCACATAGTAACATGCATAAGCGCACATAATAGCGTGCGCTAGAGGATTCGAACCCCCGACCTTTTGGTCCGTAGCCAAACGCTCTATCCAGCTGAGCTAAGCGCACATGTCACAACAATATCTGCAACGAACTATATTTTACCCGTTCTGCGAATAAAAGTCAAGAGATTATTTTAAAAATAGTATGGTTTTTTTTGCTTTTTATGCTATACTTATTAGGTAGGATTTTATTTATTACGGCACTGCTCTGTCAGAAATATTCTGCCGACAACGGCATTACTTTAGGGAGGAAGTCAAATGTTGGAGCTGCAAAATCTCTCCTTTCAGGTGTCCGACGAGGACGCTGAATCAAGGGAGAATGTCAAAGAGATTATCAAAGACATTAATCTGACTCTGAACGATCATACCTTTACTGTCATCACCGGGCCAAACGGCGGGGGCAAATCCACGCTGGCCAAACTGATTATGGGCATTGAGCATCCCACCTCCGGCCGCATTGTCTGGAACGGCACAGATATCACAGAGATGAGCATCACGGAGCGCGCCAATCTGGGAATCAGCTTTGCCTTCCAGCAGCCGGTGCGTTTTAAGGGCATTAAAGTTAAAGATCTGATTACTCTCTCCGCCGGGGCGGACAAAAAACTCAGCGCCGCGGGGGCCTGCGAATATCTGTCCAAGGTGGGGCTCTGCGCACGGGACTACATTAACCGCGACGTGGACTCCAGCCTCTCCGGCGGCGAACTGAAACGTATTGAGATTGCCACCATTATCGCCCGCAACACCCCTCTTTCAGTCTTCGACGAGCCCGAGGCCGGCATCGACCTCTGGAGCTTCAACAATCTGATCAAGGTGTTTGAGGAACTCCATGAGACCAGCTCCAATTCCCTGGTTATCATTTCCCATCAGGAGCGTATTCTAAATATAGCCGACGAAATTGTGGTGATTGCAAACGGCTCTGTAAAGGCCAGGGGCACCAGGGCTGAAATTCTCCCGGAGCTTCTCGAGGGCACGGGAAGCTGTAAATATTATCAGTGATGAGAGGAACAATTATGGACGAGATACAGAAAAATTTACTGGAGCAGGTGGCCGGTCTCCACGAGATTCCGGCAGGCGCCTACAATATCCGCGCAAACGGCGCCAGCATAGAACGAAACACCACCGCCAATATCGACATTGTGACCAAAACAGATAAGCAAGGTATCGATATCCGGATTCAACCGGGCACCAAAAAGGAAAGCGTACACATCCCCGTCATCTTGAGCCAAAGCGGCCTCACCGAGATGGTCTACAATGACTTCTACATCGGCGACGACTGCGACATAACCATCATCGCCGGCTGCGGCATCCACAACAGCGGGGACAGCGAGAGCCGCCACGACGGCATCCACACCTTCTATATCGGTCAAAACAGTCATGTAAAATATGTGGAGAAACACTACGGCAGCGGAGACGGCAAAGGTGAGCGCATTATGAATCCCAAAACCGTGGTAGAACTGGGGCAGAACAGCTTTATGGAGATGGAAACCGTACAGATCCGCGGCGTGGACTCCACGATACGCTCCACCGTGGCAACGCTGGAGGAGGGCGCAAAGCTCGTAATCACAGAGCGCTTAATGACTCACGGCAGCCAGTATGCTGAATCATCCTTCCAGGTGGATTTAAACGGCGCAGATTCCAGCGCAAACCTGATTTCCAGAGCAGTGGCCAGAGATGACTCCAAACAGGTCTTCCTGGCGGTCATAAACGGCAATGAACGCTGCGCAGGCCACTCCGAATGCGACGCCATCATCATGGATCACGCCAAAATCAGCGCGGTTCCCGAGATTACGGCCAACCATCCCGACGCAGCCCTGATCCACGAGGCCGCCATCGGCAAGATAGCCGGCGAACAGATTACCAAACTGATGACTCTGGGGCTCACGGAAGCCGAGGCGGAGGCACAAATAGTAAACGGATTCCTGAAATAGCAGGAATCCGTTTTTCTTCAATTCTTTAATTCTGTCTGCCAGCTCCTGTCAGTGAAGACGCTCCAGAGCAGCCAATATCTCCGCCTCGTTAAAAGGCTTCACGATAAACTCCTCCGCCCCGCGTTTGATAGACTCCAGCATCTTCTCCTTCTGCCCTGCTGCGGTAATCATCAGCACCTTGGCCTCCGGATTGACCTTTTTAATCAGGCTTAAGCATTCCACTCCATCCATCTGAGGCATAGTGATATCCATGGTTACAATATCAGGACTCAGCTCCTTATACTTTAAATAACCGTCTTCACCATTTACCGCCTCGGCCACCACTGTGTGTCCGTTGCGCTCCAGTATTTCGCGCAAAATCTTTCTGGATGTTCTCGAATCATCTACGATCATAATGTCTGCCATCGCCGTCACCCCCTATTTCAGCCTTCCAATTACAAAATACAAACCAGCATTCCCGATAAAGATGGGAATTCTGCAAATGTCCGAAACATCGTCCATACCCGCATATTCAGGGGGCATCAACTCCAAATACATTCCATTTCGGCTGAGCTCCGACACATACATTCCATTGGCGCAATTCAACAGCTCTCCGGCAGCATCCAGCGCATCCAAATCCAGTCTGGAGAAATTCTCCTGTCCAAAAATGCTGCAGACCTTCAATAGTCCACCGTTTCGCTCGGTCAGACAATCTACAATCCCTCTTGCGCCCTCCATTCTCTGGGCAGCCAAATCCTCCGCCGGGAAAGCGTCTCCCATAACAGCCTTACCCAGATATACATTGCGGTCAACCAATCGAATCATGGTACGGATCAAAGTCTCTACCAGCGGCCGATACTCTTGCGCCGCCTCCGGCAGAAGCAACGGAATAATCCGCTCCACATCATTGCTCTTGATTGCCTCCAAATCCGTATTGCTGTAATTATTAACCCGCTTGAAATCCTCCAGCAGCCAGTCCCAATCCTCCATGGTCACCAAATCCTCATCCAGAAGATTCTGGATGAACATAAGGTATGCATCGCCCTGCTTCTTTAAAAGCTTTTCCACCTGTTCCTGAGTGAGATATCCCTCTTCCACGGCAATATCGCCAAAGCGCATATCCCGTACTGCCTGCAGAATATTTATCTCCTCCGCCTGCATAGTCGTCATCATTCCCTCAGATACCGCAAGAAGCCCCAGCTTGATTCGCACGGAATCCTGCCGCTCAAGCAGCACGGCAAGCTGCTCTCTTGTAATCTTACCTACATCTACCAGATAATTACCTAATATATGCTCTACCATATTCCATCTCCAGTTCCCGCACACCTAAAATTGTGATACTTGCGTACTGCCATATCATCAGTATAACGAGCTTTAAAATCTGTGTCAAGGGATGCTTTATACATTCCCACTCTAGCTGTTTTGGCCTGAGCGTACAATACCATATGCCCAGTCTGCCAGCTTGGAAGCACCTATAATATTGGCTTCCTTACCCTTTATATTGTTCAGGAAACCTATTATACAAAACACAAGCACCACAATGCTCAACAGAGAATTCACCAGACTGTTTCCGATGCTCCACGCCATCCCCAGCATGGGAATACGGGATATTGGATCAAGAATGCTTAAGAGCGTATGCACCAGATTACTCAAAAAACACAGACAAATTGCCTGAATAACCTGCCGTCCCGCCCACTCGTTTTTTTCTACAAAGATTACTACTCCGGCAATCAGGAACAATACTGTAGAATACCCCAGATATGCCAGCAGAAATGCCAACGCCGTATAAAAACACATCCTAATCCCAAATTTTCCTTTTTCCATTGCCCCATCCTCCTTTATCTACCTATTATTTATGTATAATAACATACATAGTATATCTTAACAAGGGCTCTGCTGTCAACCTTCCACAGATTTTAAAACAAAAAAATGGGGCCTATAGGGCTCGAACCTATGACCCTCTGCTTGTAAGGCAGATGCTCTCCCAGCTGAGCTAAGACCCCTTTTGATACTACAGATATCCTGCAATATCCAACGACCCAGATCGGACTCGAACCGACGACCTTCGCCGTGACAGGGCGACGCTCTAACCAACTGAGCCACTGGGCCATATTACACATATACTGTTTGAATTTTACGGAAAAAATGGACCTTCGGGGACTCGAACCCAGGACCGACCGGTTATGAGCCGGTTGCTCTAACCAACTGAGCTAAAGGTCCGTAAACCCTTTTGGGATAATGACTCCAACGGGAATCGAACCCGTGTTACCGCCGTGAAAGGGCGATGTCTTAACCGCTTGACCATGGAGCCGCTTATTTTGTCACGATATTCTCTTTCGTCATGACACTATCTCTGTGCCATAAGCTCCCCGAGTAGGGCTCGAACCTACAACAACTCGGTTAACAGCCGAGTGCTCTACCATTGAGCTATCGAGGAAAACG
>JAIDDH010000063.1 GCA_029055435.1 Acetatifactor sp. | reverse complement strand
CTTTTTTTTTTAATGCTGCTGACGGCATAGCAGACTCATGAGCGTCTCGTGGGCGCGGACACGTGTATCTGATACCTATATTGGATGCCCTGCCTGACATCTACATCTGATGCCGCACGACCCCATATTCATCATCCGCTCTGAAATAAGGACATTCCTGTCCGGTTCCGGTCAGGAACCGGTACATCTCATCCTCATCCAGATTCACCATGCAGCTATAGCACTCATAATCCTCATCGTACACATAATTCACGCACATGTCGCATATACTCATATACCTGTTTTCCTCTCCATATATTTCTCACGGCCCGCCTTGCCTGCAGCTCAGTTCTCCCCGTGCAGATAAGCATATATCTCCCGTTTCCCCACACCGCGGTCCCTGGCCACCTGTTTCATGGCTGTCTTATTGTCCATGCCCTGAGCTTCATAATAGGCCATATGCTCTTCGATACTTCGATTCTCCCAGGAAGCGATTTCCTCCTGACGCTTCTCGGCAAAGCTTTTGCCCTCCAGCACCAGCACATACTCGCCTCTGGGCTCCTCTGTCCTATAATACTCCAGCGCTTCCTCCAAAGTAGTGGGAACAATCGTCTCAAACTTCTTGGTCAGTTCTCTGCAGAGTGTGATCTTTCGCTGTCCCAGCGCCTCATAGAGCTCATTCAGCGTCCGTACCAGATGATGGGGCGCCTCATAGAGAATGATGGTGCGGCTCTCCTCTGCAAGCTCCTCCAGCACTCTCTTCTTCTCTCTTTTATCTGCGGGCAGAAAGCCCTCGAAGCAAAATCTTCTGGTAGATAAGCCCGACAGCGTCAGCGCCGTGATACAGGCCGCTGCCCCCGGAAGAGATGTCACAGGCACACCGCTCTCGTGGCACATACGCACCAGCACCTCCCCGGGATCGGAGATGGCAGGCGTTCCGGCATCGGTAATCAGCGCGATATCCTGTCCGGCCAAAAGCTGCGTCACAAGCTGCCCGGCCTTCTCTACTTTATTATATTCATGATAGCTGGTCATGGCTGTATGGATGTCAAAATGGTTTAAAAGCTTGATACTGTTGCGGGTGTCCTCCGCCGCAATCACATCCACGCTCCGAAGCGTCTCTATCACTCGCGGCGTCATATCCCCCAGATTCCCGATGGGCGTCGCGCATAAAAACAAAGTCCCTGCCATAAAAACTCCTCCCGGTCACCTGATATCCCATCAGATAACGTCTCTAATAGCCGTACACCTCGCGGATCTCCGGCATATAAACGCCGGGGCTCTCAAAAATGATCAAGGGCTTCTCTACGCTCATGCGGGGCCTGCCGCCGCGCACTGCCTCAATCAAGACCATATTGGGCTCCTTGTCCACATATGGATATACCAACTGCATACGCTTCGGCTCCAGCTTGTATTGTGACAACACTGTCATAATTTCTGCCAGCCGAAACGGTCTGTGTACCATAAAAAAATGTCCCCCCGGCTTCAACAGCTTTGCCGTGGCAGCCACCACATCCTCCAGTGTACACAATATCTCATGGCGGGCGATAGCCTTGGGAGCCTCCGGGTTTGTCAGACCGTGCTGCCCGATCATATAGGGCGGATTGCAGGTAATACAGTCAAAGGAAGCAGACCTCCAAAGACTGTCTGCTTCCCTGATATCTCCTGTCACAATATCGATTATATCGGAAAGTCCGTTCATCGCCACACTTCTGCGCGCCATGTCCGCGCTCTCCTCCTGAATCTCCAGCCCCGTAAGATGTAAACACTGGTACTTCGCATACATCAGCAACGGAATAATGCCTGTACCCGTACCCAGATCCAACAGTACATCTCCCTTACCCGCATGAGCAAAGCCTGTCAGCAGCACTGCATCCATGCCGAAGCAGAACTTCTCCGGGTTCTGAATAATGCGATAACCGTTTCTCTGTAAATCATCGACTCTCTCATTTGCTCTCAGCTGAATTTCCTGCATTTCCATTCTGCTCGGATTTCCTTCCCGACCGATTCCTTCTGTCTCTTCTCTCCCCGAATCGATTGTCCTGACGGCTATCTTGACGGTTGTCCTGGCGATTATCCTGACGGTTATTATTCCGGTGACGCTCGCCGGTGTGCTGATCCTGACGATTTCCCTCCCGGTGTCCGTTTGCCTGGCGGTTATTGTTCTGGCGCCGCTCACCGAAGTTATCTCTGTTATTGCGCTCCCGTTTATGCTCGCCGCGCCCGTTTTCCGGCCGACCGGCCTCCTGACGACGCCCCTCACGCTGATTATCGCGCTGGCCGTCAACGCGGTTTCCCTGACGGTTTTCAGATCTAGCAGCCTCCTTCTCTTCGGTCTGAATCTCCTCCAGATCTTCCTGTTCCAGACGCTCCAGCTCTGCCAGTTCCTCGGGAGAAAGCTCCATGCGCTCCTTCTTGGTGTGTTTTCTCTTGAAGTGAAGTTTTCCCACCTCATACTCGCGGATTTCCTTGGTATCGCCGTCCTCCACCACCACTTTAACCAATTGTCTCAGCACATTGACGCTCTGCACCTCGCCCTTACTGCCGTCCTCCGCCGTGACAGTATCGCCGATGCTGGGCAGCTTACGGTTTAACTCCTCGTAGGTCTCCTCTTCGTTCTTCAGACAGCACATCAGGCGTCCGCAAACTCCCGAAATCTTGGTAGGATTCAGGGACAGATTCTGCTCCTTGGCCATCTTGATGGACACGGGAATAAAATCGGACAGATAGCTGTGACAGCACAGCGGCCTGCCGCAGATACCGATACCGCCGATAATCTTGGTCTCGTCCCGCACACCGATCTGACGCAGCTCGATGCGGGTCTTGAACACACTGGCCAGATCCTTCACCAGCTCGCGGAAATCGATTCGGCCATCCGCGGTAAAATAAAATAAAACCTTATTATTGTCAAAAGTATATTCCGCATCGATGAGCTTCATCTCCAGATTGTGTTTCCGAATCTTTTCCAGACAGATCTGGAACGCTTCTTTTTCTTTCTGGCGATTGGCCTGCTCCTGCTCTACATCCCTCTGATTGGCAATGCGGATCACAGGCTTCAGCGGCTGAACAACCTTGTCCTCCTCCACCTCACGGATATCCGACACCACTGTGCCGAACTCAATCCCTCTTGCGGTCTCCACGATCACATGGTCTCCGCGCTTTATCTCATACTCCAGCGGATCAAAAAAATAAATCTTTCCCGCCGTGCGAAATCTCACTCCGATTACTCTGATCATCTATACACCTCACTAAACAACTGTCATCTAAAACCTTTCCCATTATAGCATACGCAGTTTTAAAAAGCTATCTTTTTACCCGTTTTCCTGAATGGTTAAAAATAGCAATTCCATCGTCAGATCAAAATTGACATTGGCGTCCAGCCTGCGCTTGGCTGTGTCAAGCGCTTTGACAATCGTCTCAATCCCCTCGTAGCTGCTGCGTTGGGCACATTTGCGCAATGCTCCCAGTTCCTCCCGAAACACCAGATGATTAGCGTCCCTGGTGGCTTTAAAGAGCAGCACATCCCGATACCAGATAGCCATAATATCAAAATAATCATTGATTTCTATTTTATACTCGCTGATCTTTTTCACAGCGGCCACAATCTCATAGAGCTCCATATCCTGAATATATTTCAACAGAGATAAGGCTTCATTCTTTATGTTCTCAAAATCCTCGCTGGAAGCCAGCGCCTTGGCCTTCCCGATATTTCCCCGAGCGAAAGCCACGCACACATCCGCCTTGTAATCCGGCACCTGCAGCGTCTCCATGAGAAAAGCTCTCACCTGACTGTCTGCCACAGGCTTCATGTTCAACACCACACAGCGGCTCAGAATCGTGGGCAAAAGCGCATTGACATTTGCCGTCAGAAGCAATATCACCGCATACTCCGGCGGCTCCTCCAAAGTCTTCAAAAGAGCGTTCTGGGCCTGCTGAGTCATCTTTTCGGCCTCATTTACGATGTAAATTTTGTAGGGGCTGCTATAGGGTTTGATAGCCACATCATTGTTGATTTGACTGCGGATATCGTCCACGCTGATCGTATTGGGCTTCTCGTGGCTCAGACGGATAATATCGGGCTGATTGCCGGACAGAGCCTGCTTGCACGCATGGCATTCCTGACAGGGCTCCAAACCTTCCTTCTCACACTGCAGCGCCATGGCAAAAACCTTTGCGATGAACTCCTTGCCGGAAGACTTCTCCCCATTGATGATGTACGCATGAGAAATCTTCTTCGCGGACAACGCATTCTGCAGATGCTCTTTGATTTGTTCCTGACCGATGATATCCGTAAACTTTGCCATTTGTATTCCCCCTCGGTTCCTCTTACGTGAATATGTCCAGAAGCAGTCCTCTGATTTCTCCTATCTTCTCCAAAATCGCCAGATTATCCTTCTCATCCTTCATCAATTCCTGAGCCAGCTGATCCAGATTCTCATCCACCAGCCGAATGATACCGTAGACCCTGTGCCGTCCCCGTCTGTCCAGAAAATTCTCTCTGGAAAATGCGTGGGAATGCGTCACTATTTCATTTAAAAAGCTCTTTACCAGTCCCCGATAATGTTTCATATCTTTTACGTCACGCTTCTTGGCCAGACGCTCACCCTGCATGGTGATCTCCTCCATAAGCGTGTTGAGCCGCTCCTGCAGCTCCGCTTCCGCGATATGACTGGAGAGCATAAATTTAAAACTTCCGTCCGTGGGCGCAGTCTGCTGTGTCTGTTCTATGGGCGCAGGCTGCTGTACCTGATTCACTTTGATTTCCACGCACTCACCTCCTGTCCGTGTCAATTATCCTTATTGATGTCCCCGATATTCCTAATTTTCCTGATGCTCCTGTATGTACGCGCGTATCTCTGCCAGACAGCGCTCCAGATCATCGTTCTGAAACCGCTTCCCGATACCGGCCTCACGGAGCTTCTCCTCCGCAAAATCTTCGCTGTCGGCCAGAAATCGTCTGCACATCTCCTCATACCTGGGACACTCCTGCTGGCGTTCCCGGTCAAGCGCCCTCTGCAGACGCAGACCATCGTCCAGCTCAATCAGCACCGGCAGCACCTTCTCCGCCCCAAAGTATTTCTGCATACTCTGATATGCTTCCAGGGTACCAATCATGATATAATCCTGCTTTCCCTCCGGCACAAACTGGCCATCGTCCACGGTAAAATACCGCCAGACGCCGTGGAAGGTATGATACTCCCGCTGCTCGATCACCTTTCCCGAAGCTAACAGTTTCTGGAAACCGGCTTCGTCCGTGAAGTAATACTCCACGCCTTCCGCCTCTCCTGCCCGGATGGGCCGGGTAGTATATGGCACCAGCGTGCGCAGGCCCTTCAGCTCTTTGAAAATGGTGTCCTTCCCCGATGAACTTTTACCCATTAGATAAAAGATTTTACTCATTCTACTTCCACCACTCTGATCATATTGGTATTGCCGGTGACACCCATGGGCACGCCCGCAGTGATAACCACCTTATCTCCGGCCTTGATGCGCCCGGTTTTCTTGACAGCCTCCACCGCGTCTGCAAAAAGCTGATCTGTGCTGTCTTCCTCAGGGAGGAGCATTGGCGTTACCCCCCACAGAATATTTAACTGTTTCGCCACGCGCTCCGACAGCGTACAGCCGATAATGGGACATCCGGGCTTGAAGCGGGACACCGCCTCCGCCGTAAATCCCGACAAAGTCACCGTAATGATAGCAGCTGCCTCCAGATTCATTGCAATATGGCAGGTGGCATGGGCAATCGCCGTAGTGATATTCTTATTATCGACAAAAGACTCCGCTATGGCTTTTTCCGCCTTGTTCATTCTGCTGAGATAATCGATATCCTTCTCGGCGCTCTCCGCAATGCGGGACATGGTTTTCACTGCCTCCACGGGATAAAGCCCCGCCGCGCTCTCGCCGGAGAGCATGATTGCAGTGGTGCCGTCATAAATTGCATTGGCGATATCCGTTGCCTCCGCTCTGGTAGGACGGGGATTCTTGATCATAGACTCCAGCATCTGGGTGGCAGTGATGACAAGCTTGCCCTCCATATTTGCCATCTTAATCATTTTCTTCTGCAGCACCGGCACCTCTTCCAGAGGAATCTCCACACCCATATCGCCTCTGGCCACCATAATACCGTCGGAGACATGCAAAATCTCCTCCAGATTCTGGATGCCCTGCATATTCTCTATCTTGGCGATAATCTTCATATCGCTGCCATGTTCCTTCAGGAGACTGCGCACCTCCAGGATATCCTCCTTACATCTCGCAAAAGAAGCCGCCAAAAACTCATATCCCATCTCCGCGCCAAAAATAATATCCTCTCTGTCCGTGTCGCTGATATAAGGCATGGAGAGAATGGCTCCCGGTACATTGACTCCCTTGTGATTGGAGACAAAACCTCCGTTTATCACATGGCAGACAATATCCTCCCCGCGAATCTCCTCCACACGCATCTCAATCAGTCCATCGTCGATGAGAATAGTAGTTCCGACAGAAATGTCATTTTTGAGATTCTTATATGAGATTGCCGCTCTCTCGGAAGTACCCAGTATCTCTTCCGTAGTCAGCGTAAAAGTCTGACCCGACACAAGCTCCACTTTGCCTCCCTCGAAATCCCGCAGACGAATCTCCGGTCCCTTGGTGTCAAGCAGTGTCGCCACATGAACGCCCAGCTCCTCCCGCACCCGCAGGACACGCTGCAATTTCTCCTTCTGCTCCTCCTTGGTTCCATGAGAGAAATTGAATCTGGCCACATTCATACCGGCTAACATCAACTCCCGCAGACACTCCTCGCTCTCGCTGGCAGGTCCAATCGTACAGATAATTTTGGTTTTTCTCATATAATATCCCACTTGCGCGTTGCGACGCGCGCTCACACACCGGAAAACCTCCGCTGTCACGAGCCGACAGTTGAATACGCATTTTTATTCAACTTATAAAGTCTTTATAAAATATTCTCCGCCTGATTCCTCAATCCCCTGCAGGGATAACTCCTCTGCCAGACAGTCAATGATTTGCCGATACAGGGACTCCGTCAGTACCTCCCCGGGCACGAGTAATGGAATTCCCGGAGGATATAAATTGATAAAATCTGCCACCGGACATCCCACCGCATCTGACATCTTTGTCATTTTCCATGGCATATCCCAAGCCTCAGCCAAGGAATAACCAATCACCGGCTCAGCCAGCTCAGATATGGTAGTTCCGCGGCTACTCTCCTCATCTGCTTCCAACGCGCCCCGGCCCTGACCTGTCACCTGTCCATCCAGTTCCAGAAGCGCCCGCTCCATTCTGTCATAGGCCTCATCCTCATCCGCCATGGTAAACATGGCCAGACAATAATTTCCTGCCGCCATCTCACACTGCAGATGATATTGCTCTAAAAGCATCCGGTATAACTGCTGCCCGGACACCCGACTCCGCCCTGTGTCGATGACCAGCTTGCCGATATCCTGCCTGCCTCGCTCTACATCCTGCCACGGTACAAAGCGAAAAGAATGACAGGCCTCAAGCCGTTCCAGCATATTTTTATATCTATATCGGAATCGTGCAAAACGCGCCTCTCCCTGCCGCTCTACAATCTCCAGAGCATCACAGATACCGGCCATCAATAGATAGGATGGACTGCTGGACTGGTAAATATGCAAAAATCGCCGGATCTGCTCCCGGTCGATCAAATTGCCGTTTACATGTAAAAGCGCCGTCTGCGTCATAGCCGGCAACGTCTTATGAACGCTGTGGACAACGATATCCGCCCCCTGTGTGCAGCTTCCGGGAGCAAATCCTTCCGCAAATCCCAAATGCGCCCCATGCGCCTCGTCCACCAGCAGCGGAATCCCCCGACTGTGAACCACCCGGGCAATCCCTTCGATATCAGCGATACGCCCCTCATAGGTGGGCGATACGATCAATACCGCCCCGATATCCGACTCCTTAGCCAGCGCCTGCTCCACCTGCCCGGGCGTCACGGCCTCATTAAAATCAAAACCCTTCACCCGCTCCGCATAGAGATAACTCACTTTCAAGCCACGCAGATAGGCCGCATGATAGGCCGATTTATGACAATCCCTCGCCATGAGCAGATGCTCTCCCCGGGACAGCGCCGCGCTGACGGCAGTCAGGATGCCTCCTGTGCTTCCATTGATTAAATAAAAGCTCTCCTCCGCCCCATACAGAGCATTGGCGCGCTCCTGCAGCTCCCGCAGGATTCCCTCCGGCTGATGCAGATTGTCAAATCCGTCAATCTCCGTGATATCCGCTTTCAAAAGCTGCTCCGGAATCTCTCCCAGCTTCCTTCTCTTATGCCCGGGCATATGATATGGATAATAATCCGTCTCCCCATAACTATTAAGTTGTTGAAACAGACTCATCTTCTCCCTCATACTTTTGAGCCCCATGCCCCTTATAGATTCTAAAGGTCTCCAACAGGGAACACCATTTATCCGCCGTAGTCACAATCCACGCCTCCCGGCATGTGGGCGGCACGATTGTCAGCGGCCACATATGCTTTTTGATAATATCCCTTTCCCTGGGCGTCAGCTCATACTCCTCCAGCGCATTTTTCAGCGCCAGACTCGGATGATAGAATCCATGGAGCTTATAGATAGGGACATGCTCCTTGCTGTGCCAGTCATAGAGAAAATAATCATGAAGCAGAGCCCCTCGGATCAACTCCTTCCGGCTACAGGAAATATGCAGCTTCTCACTGATTGCAAGGCTGTATTTTGCCACATTCATGCAATGGTTATTCACCGTCACGTTGCCGTGTTGAATATGCCTTCTGGTAGATTTAAAATTTGGTGACTGTAAAATATCAGATGCCGCTGCTTTAATCTTTTGGTTTAAATCCCGCTGACGCTCCAAATGCCGCTGCCAGCGCAGCGCTTTCTTTGCGTGACGCTCTCTGGCGCGCTGTCTGATTGTTTCACTCTTCATACTACACCTTCCTTACTATACTATCAAAAACCACTATCAAGAATCAGTCCTCATCGTCCACTACCTCAGGTATCTCCTCCGGCAACACACCGGGAGGATAATAATAGCATATAATCGGGAAGCCCTCCGTCATATATTCATAAATCTCCCCTGCCTTATCCAGCGGCAGATTCAGACATCCGTGGGAACCGTCAGTCAGATAGATGTCCCCTCCAAAGGTATCCCGCCATGTCGCATCGTGCATACCATAATTTCCGTGAAAAGGCATCCAGTAAGTCACGGGAGTCACATAATCCGCTCCGCGAAGTATGGCATTGGTAGTCTTGTAGGTCAGGCCGAATACACCCTCCGGCGTCGCACAGCCATTACTCATATTGCCGGACACAAAATCCGTCTCTAATACAATCTCTCCGCGCTGATACAGATATAAATGCTGATGTGTCATATCCGCTTCCACATAGGTGTTTCCGATATCATTGACGCCCTTCCAGGGCCCCTTGCTGGCATACTCCGGTTCCCTGTTTCCCACAGTTCCGTTCTCAATCAACTGCATCAGTGCCTTGACTTCCGCCTCACGGTCTGTAAGCCACCCGAAGGCTCCACTGGGCAGACTCAAATCATATCCCATAGTCGTGTGGAAAATGCGGTTTTTCCCATAGGTATCATACTCTTTGGAATTTTCCTTCACAAACTCTGCGACAGCATCCTCATCCAGTGTGATCTTACCATTTTTCAGAACCACCCATTCCTTTATCTGTTGTCCGTCCAGTACGACTTCCCCTCCGTTCCAATCATAGGTAATCTGCGTCTCCAGCCATTTGTTGGCCTGATTGACATTCTGCTGCAGGTCCGCATCCGCTATTGTGACAGAGGGCTCCACATAACAGCCCTGTTCATCCAAATCCACACGAGCCTGCCCCTGGAGCACGGCCTGACAGACACTCTCCTGCACGGCATCCATATCCACCTGTGTACCTCTCACCTCCGGCACCAGCACAAAGCTCTTCTCCACTTCTGAATATCCATCCAGATAGGCATCTACAGGCTTTATCACATTTTCTTCCTTGAATACCTCCTGCTGCTCCAACAAAGTCTTCAGCTTACTCTCATCGATCACCACACGGCCCTGCAGTTCATGCACATGACTGCCCCAGATGGCCACAGGCCAAAGCCAGCTCTTTTGTGCTTTCAACAATGCCTGAATATCTGTGTCCTCAATCACAGTAGTCAGATCCACATCCTGAGCGGTAATCTCAAACAGCTCGGTGTTTTCATAGGTATTTACATCCCGCCCTGACACCTGCAGCCGATAATCCTGCATCTGCATCATCAGTTTTACCGATACGGCTATCTGATCCGCATTAGAAAAGTCTTCGTCGTTGATCGTCGTATCCGGATAAAAATGACTTCCATAATGAATCGATACCACGACGTAGGCACAAATCAGAATCGCAGCCAACAGGCCTAGAATTCCTCCGACAATTTTTTTCATAATACTCCTTCGTTCCTCACTCTCCCAATCGTAAAATCCATTTCAATTATATCACGAGTATAATAAAAAAAATAGCATCAAAAGGCTTAATTTTGCCTTTTGTGCTATTTATTCTGTAATTTATTTGAAACACTGGGAACAATTTGTAAATACTATGGTAAACAATTACTGCCAAACTGCTCCTGAGCAGGTTTTTTAATTATAAAATACTGACTGGATACTATTGTGCCCGACTATCCCGTCCACTTTTAATCCTAACTTTCTTTGCAGAGACAGCGTCTCCATTCGGGATATTTGCCCGTACAGTCCATCTACCACCTGATCGTGTCCCAAAATTTCATTGCAACGCATCTGCCACCATTTCACTACCTGACCAGACGAACCTACGACATATTTTTCTGCGCATTTTTTTGCTTTGAGTTCAATCTGTTGCCGGACATATTGGGTCTTCACTCCGTCTATTCCATCTTCCTCCAGTTTATCCCCGTTCATGTCCCGGATACCGTCTGCATTGGCAGCGGCCTGAAAACTCTTGATATTCAGATTGCACTTATCTTCCCGGTCAACCTTGACCGTGTTACCGGAAAAGTCTGTATAGAATCTGTTCATATCCACATTTCCAGTCACCCCGGACAACTGTCCGGTGGAGGTATACTGCCAGATATCTGGCAGTACCTCCTCAGCCTCCGGCAATGCGGAAATATATCTGGCATACCAGACGTACACCTCGCCCAGCTCTGCCGCAATTTTGTCCATATTAAAATAGTTCAACAGATAATCCCGATTGGTATAGATTACAGGAATGTATCCCGCCACCTTGACTCGCTGCAGAAATGCAATCGCCATATCTGTGGCAAGCGCCCTTGTGATGTCCACGCCATTCTTTCGGGCATAATTCACACTGTCGTACTCAAGATCAAAAGCAATGGGACAGCTTTTCCAGTACTTTGCTGCCTGCGCCACGGCATAATCCGCTTCCATTCGAGCCATATCCGTATTATAGGCATAAGAAAACCAATACAGAAGTACATCAACACCCAGGTTATAACATGACAATGCGTTGGATATGTATTTCTGGTCAACATTATTCTTTCCATATCCGGCCCGCAGACCTACTCGTTTGCATCCGGCATCCCGAATCCTTTTGATATCCACAATCCCGTTATGGTAAGAAAGGTCAGGCCCCTCATACAGTGCCGCTTTGCTCATTTTGGCCCTCCTGCGCGCCTGCATTCGCAGCATCCGCCATACCCTCACCAATGATGTAAGCAATCAGAGTGCCTCCCGCCATGATAAGTGCTGTGACTTGCACAGCAGTGCTATCAGATACCTGCATCATGGCCATGAGAGAAGTTGCAAAACCTACAACCGCCACCCAGAATTTCCTGCTTGTCAGTTTCCTTGTCCAGTCAATCTTTTTCATGATTTCATCCTCTCTTTTCCAGATTCTCAATCCTACGATTGGAATCCTTTATTTTCTCTTCCATTACTGCCTGCTTTTCTTCCAGCCTGTCCACGCGGCCATCCATAACTGCGCAGTTTTCGCACTGCTTTTTGAATTTTTCCTCAAGTTGCATAACTCTGTATGTAAGCACTTTTGCGCTACCAACAACACCGATGACAGAACCACACAGGCTACCAACAAGGCCAACAGTGGCCACAAGTAATTCGTTTGACATCGTATACCTCCGCCATTTTTTTATATTATTATATTTTTTAATATCATTTGTACCATTTAAACAATCCTCCGTCGCTCCTCTATCTTTGCAAGCTGCTATAATATCTTCATGCAAACGCAAGCTTGCGCCAAGGATGCCAGTCCGTGTCGTCTATATATCTCACATATACGTATCCGGTTTCTTCGCTAATGGCTATTTGCTGTGTATAATATTTATTGTCGGAAGGAGTACTTTTTAATACTATCAATCCCCAATAGTCCCAACCAGGCTCTGGCGAGTGAAGCACATTAAAACTGTATAGTGTATAAAACCCGGGAGTTATTATGTCATCAAAATCTGATGTTTGTATCTGCATGTACGGCACCGCACCAATATTCTTCGGTGTAATCCCCAGATTAGCCCTCGCATTTGCAGCATTTTCCGCCCCCGTCCCTCCCAATAAAACTGGAAGGGTTTCTGTAATTGTTGATGCAGACCCAGTAATACTGCCATCAATAGGTTTGTCAACTTGGATGTTATTATTAGATGTAAATTTTAAAGTAGAAGCCTTAATCTCTAGCTTATCGTCTGCGTATTCGTGCAAATGCACATAATCTCCATCGCCAAAGTTTAATTTATTCCCGTAGTTACCAGAACCTTTCAGTCTTAAATCGCCTTTTATAGTACCACCCTCTGTTGAAAGTGCCCCGATGTCTTCAGGAGTGAGATTTACATTTCCAGTTCTGTAGGAAATTTCAGCGCTTCCTTTTACGCCCGTGACGGGAGTACCTGCAAGGATATCCCACTTTCCGTCAGCGGTCTTGTACACATTCGCCCCAGCAGGAACCACTTTTCCTGCTCCCTCTTTAAAATCCGCAGTTGTGGTAAACTGGTCGGAGATATTGTACATCCATCCGCTTTCTGCATTTGCAAGCGCAGGAAGATTCGCAAATGTCACTGTCCCCATTGGCATTAACGCACCTGCAAGCCCCTTTGATATGGATTTTGCCTGCTCATAGTAGTACTTTGAGTTATCACTATCTTCCCCTGCTCTAGTACCAGTGCCGCCAACAGCATAACTTTTTGATTGCGCAGCGCAATTCGACGATTCCACAGCTTTTTCGGATGCTATAGTAGCTGCTTGCGAAGCACTACTTGCGCTTCCTTGAGCTGCTAAGGCGGAGTCTTTTGCGCCAGATGCAGATGTTTCTGCTGAATCTGCGCTATCAGCCGCTTTTTCTTCGCTTTCTGCAGCGTTTAGCTCACTTATTTCTGCATTATGGGCATAGATTTTAGCTTCTGAGACATATTCGCTTGCACTTGTTGCGCTTAACGCTGCGTGCTCATTGGCATCCGCAGCACAATTTTCTGATATTTTCGCCGCCACTTCGCTTGCTTTTGCATTTTTTTCGCTTGTTTCCGCAGCTTTTTGGCTTGCTTCTGCTTTGGCAGCTTCCACCCTGATATCCGCCAGATAATCTGGGCGAAGATGCTTTTCTCCGATGCTGCCCTCCGCAATGTCTGCCGTGACTTTTCCGTCCGCCGTTATGTTAAAATTTACAGTTTTGCTGTTCAAAAACTCATACTGTGTAATCAGGGCGGACAAGTCCACATATTTTATCTCTCCGTCCGAAAGCTCAATTATAAGCTGTTGCGTCTGATAGTCATAGTCAAAGTTGACTGCCAGCTTTTCCAACAGTGTATCAATAGTGTAACTTGCGCCATTGTAATGGGTGATTTTAAAGATTCCCGTATCCTCGTCATACTCTATGTACTTGACAAGCAACTGCGCTTCCGACTTGTCAAATTTGGTGGAGTCCAAAGAGATGATACGGTTGTCCATTTCGTCCGCAGCAACATCTATCTTGTTAAGATTTTGTTCATTTAGCGGCGTTTCGTCGCTTGGATAATTTTTCCACTCAATTCTGTAATAGCATTTATTCATACCAATTACCCCTTTTCTTACACGTTTCGCGCCACAAGATAAGCATTAATGGTATTTATAGCATTCACAACGTCATTATCAATTACCACAAATGTATCTTTTGCATTTTCTTTGGTAATGTTTCCATTTTCATCAATAAGAGAATAGGTGTAAGAGATTCTACCACCTTCTCCGGTCGTGTGATGCACAAAACTTGTAATCCTTTTCATGTTTGTCATAATGTTTCCTCCTCGCTATATTCAATAGATTTTTTATAGTTTTCCAAATAAATTTCCCATATTTTTTCATAATCCGTGTCCTGTGCGCCATTCCACAAAGACTCGTAATCCATGCAATCTGCATCTTTTATGATTGTGTAATTTTCCAACCTATCATATTCATATTTGACCTGTTTTGCTTTGGCTTCCCATGAAAACGCAAGCTTAGGAGTCCCGCACACAAGAAAATAGTCTGTTGTTTTTTTGCTTATCCACGCATCACCTTCCCCTTCTTTTTGCAAAAATACACAATATTCAATAGCTGTGTTTACCGTCTTTGCAAATATAGGGTCAAAATAAATGTAGCAAACTCCATCGTCTCCTATTTTCCCCGTCCCCACATCTCCAAACATAGGACTTGTTGTCTCGTAACAATACTGTAGGACTGCTCCGTAATCTTTTGTTTCCACAACTCTGTTTTTTGTCCCAGAGACAGAGAGATTTCCTGTGATCGTTGCGCCGCCACGGTCTATGGTCAATCCACCTTCTTCGATTACGACCCCGCTTTTATGGACTCTTAATCCGCCAGCGTACACGTCTGTTCTCTGTGCAGAAGCACAAAAAGCCAAATCACCCTCGTTTCCCGCCGAAGTGTATATGTCAAGCCGACCGCCGTTATTCCCACCGCTTCCGTAAAAGCACCCCGCAACCATGTTGTCATTATTCAGAATGTAAAATCCGCCATTGGTAACACGGGTTTTGCCTCTGTCTCCCGTGGATTCAATCGTTCCCGACACCGTGGCTCCCGTGCAGTTAACTTTCCCGTCACCTGACAATTGGAAATACTGCGATGTAATAGATATGCGGTTTCCAGTAATACTTATGTTGTCATGTTCTTGGCTTATTTGCGATGACACGTCTCCTTTTTTGACTGTGCTTTTCAAACCCTCGGCAGTTTGTGTGACTTTGGAAGAAAGTTCTGGTAAATTTACAATGGTTGCTTTCCCCACTTCTTCCCAGTGAGCAGGGACAGCGGAAACGTATTTGCTTACGCACAGCCAATAGCTCAATGTGTCCCTTTCTGTTACTTCAAACCAGACATCCCCCGGGCTTCCATTGTCCCAGTCAGGTCCGCTGGTACCCCAAGCGCAACCATCTAACTCACTCTCATATATTTTATCTGGGACTCTATATTCTTTAATCGCTGATTTATAAACTTCTTCTATATCATATCTATATACGCCGTTTGTTTCTGCTTGGTGCTTGTTAAAGTCGTAAACAGCAATATCATCCCATTCAGTATCCCAATATCCAGGAACAGCAGCAATTCCTAGATATATCTTCAAACTGTCCTCATCAAGATAATATTCACCCGCATAGACAGTCGAGGGGGCGCCACGCCCATTTCTGGTAATGGTATAAGGGCTTGTGTCTGTGTATTGTGTCTTTTCTGTAATTTCAGACGACAATTCCTTTGCGGTAATGGAAATTTCATTCTTCAACCCAGCTTCGATGTCGGTCATTTCAAGGCGAGTTTTTTCAATCGTTCGTTCCAGCACATTAGATTTGCCCTTTAACTGCACAATAGATTTGGCAACACTGTTGACATTTTCAGAATATTCTTCCGCTCCATTTGCTTTATAATTATCCCGAAGAGCTTGAACGCCTTTCAAAGTACGTTCCAAAATGTATGTCTCAACAACTTCATACTTTGTAGGGAATCTCACCGGGTCACCAACTTCCATACATGGATTACCCATCACATCAGCATCAAAAGGGCGATACACAATATTAGTTATCTTCTTAAATACATTTTGTGCTATTACTGTCAGTTGCTCTGCGGATTTCCCATAAACCAGAAAATTATCCTGAATGATATAGCAGTTGTCTCCAGCACCATGTATCGACCCAATATCATCCTTTTCCTGTCGGATTTGCAGTTTGGTTATAGGTTTAGTTATATAGTCCTCAAAATTGCACTCAATGTATGTCCCGGCTCCTATCCTTGTACTTTGAGGGTCTTGCGGATACAGATGCTCTGTCTTTGCCTGCACCATATATTCCGGAGCTCTGTCAGGGAATAAATCATTTGCCGGATATAGGCCCTCAACTGCCTGCGGCAGATAAATATAGTGAAATTTTCCATCCCGACCGATATGACCGAAGCAGCCGTTTATCTCACATATGGCAGTAATCACATCCCTTCCGCTGATCTGTTCCGGTTCTATAGTGCGCTCCACAATCATGTCATCATTAACCAGGCCGCCCTCCGGCACATGCTCGGAAATTCCGAAATACTGCATAAAACTTGTCCGAAACTGCGCCAGCGTTACGGTGCTGGTCTTTTCCGGCAGGACAGTATTGTACCAATCTGCTACATCTGCGTTAATAATGTCATACATGGCATCATAGGCAACAATGTCTTTGTACTGCCTGTCTGCGGTAAGCTTTTCCGATGCAACCTTGTATCTGCCGATTACAAACGGTTCGTCCTCATGGTGATCAATGTTTACCTTCACGGTTATCCACTCATTAATCAGTGGCTTGACAATGTTGGCAACCTTAAATTTAAGACAGCCTGCTTCACAGCACCCGAACCGCAGCTCTTTTTCGGAGCACAGACTTTCCGTCAACTCTATGCTTTCGCTAAACATATCCCAATCGGTAAAACTTCCGCCATCATATTCAATTTTCCAATCCTTATCAACATTTCCCTTTTCATATTGAAAAAGGTTAAAATATTTGTAATCAATCATGGCCTCACCTAATATTCAATAAATATCCACTGGGTTTCCCCATATTTTATTTTTTTACCTTCATCGTCCACCTTCTTTACACGAAATTTCACGCTGGGATCAAGATAGAAATGCCCGGTGGAATACTCTCTTTTCCGCGGATTATAGTACACGCAGTTTGCATCCGTTTCACCGAGATTTATGTAGTTTCTTTCCAACGCAGATAGGATTGTATTCATGTCCGCTTCCGACAGTTGATTCGTGGTAAATGTTATATTGGTCTTGGAATGTTCTACCGCATTACGGATCGTGACACCTTTTCCATTCGTAAAGCTGCCCAGATCCTGCCGCTGGTCCGGGGCGATGTCATAAGTATCAAATTTTATATATTCGTTGGGGAAGATATAATCCCCAAACTGAAATAAGAATCCATTGTATGCCATATTCCCTCCCTCCTTAAATTGGATATGGGGAACGCCCGGTGCGCCTGTAATAATCCAGCGCATAGTCCTGCGTAAATCCAAACAGCGTCCGCCCATCTACATTAGCTGTTACATTAAGTACAATCTGGTCGTCTCTTCCAAGGCTTCCCATTTCCGCAAAAACCTCTTTGAAGGCATCCTTCATGGTGGAAACGGGTGACACAATCTCCGGCTCTCTCTGATTATCCCCCAGCACCGCCAAAAATTCCCTGTTAGGAGGAACCACCGTGCCGGTGGCAAGACGCGGGATGGAAACTTTTTCAATTTCGGGAATTGCTTCAATCCCAATAGCACCAGATATCATGTTAATTCCGCCAATAAGCCCATTGATGATATCTATTGCTAAATTAATTACACCTTCTATGATTGCGGACACTTGATTAAAAATTCCGCTAAAAATACTAACTATTCCCTCCCAGGCTTTTTTCCAATCTCCAGTAAATACGCCTGTTAAAAATTGTATAATTCCACGAATGACCGTAATAATTCCGCTGACCACACCAGAAATTGCTCCAAATAGAGTAAAAACCTGATTAACTATAATGTCGATAACTGGGAGAACGGCAGGAAGAACACCTATAACAATCCAGTCAACCCAAGGTTTTAAGATTTCTTCCCAAATCGCTTTAAAAAGGTCTGCAACATCTCCTAATAGCCCAGCAAAATTATTGAGCATTGGCTGTATATGCTCTTGCCAAATAAGATCAAATTTATCTGCCCACTCATCCAATATTGGTTGAACGCTTCCATTCCAAAATCTCAAGAATTCCCCTACAGTGTCCGAAAGCCCAGATGCGATAGAATCAAAAAATGGCTTGAAATTCTCATCGTAAATTTTGCTCATCTCATCAAAAGTTTCATCAATTCCTTGCTTTATTGTTCCGGATACTTCTGACAGTATGGACAAAAATCCTTCAAGAGCAGTCCGAAATTCTTCTTCGTTATCCACAAACGGCTGAATAAAAATATTGAGGATATCCCTTGCCAATTCACCAAGAACCTCAAAAGTACCCATGACGGCATCCGTAAAAATTCCAATCAGATTGGCAGTAAGCTGCTGGGCATCCTCGCTGGAAAAAGCCTCAAAAATATAGGAAAATGCTTCTGAAAAATTAGCAATGAGGTAATTGATATCTGACCCTATGTCAAGCATCGACACCATAAACTCTTTAATTCTGCCGCTGTTTTGGTCAAGGTACTTTGAGATGCCGCCCAATAGATTCGTGGCACATGTAAGTCCGATGCTTGCCGCAGAACCCGCCAAACTTCCAAGCATATATGCCACAGACTCAATATATCCATCAGCTGCCGATATGACTGCTGAATCTGTCCATATATCAATCAGACTGTCCTTGATAGTTCCAATACTTGCCTTGATTGATTTCCACTGGTATTCCCAATCACCAAGACCATCCCCAAATCCCTGAGCAAAAGAGTCCTTTAACTTCTGCACATATGCGGATATTTGATCAAAATATTCCAGCAGATTACTATCAACCGGAACTTCCTCAAACATATCCGTCGAGCCAGAAGCATCCTGGTTCGATGATTGGAGCTGATTAATCTTGTCAAGAGGACTTAGATATCCTTCTCCGGCTTTTTTACCCTCTTTTAATGCATTGTTAGTCTGTTTTACAGCTTTTGTATACGTTTTCTGCCCCCATACCATCGCAATAAATTGACCAATCCTATCAAATAATTGTGCCATATAATCAGCCAATTTTTGTATATATGACATTGCAATCACTGCAATATCCAGGAACGGTGCAAACATCGCAGCAAATGCATTTTTCAATGTTAAGGCACTTGCCTTTAAGCCTTTTAGCCCGGATTGAAAGGGTTTACTATAATCCAAAAGATTGGAAAATCCTTCCGTTATTCCCTTTTTCATTTCTTCAACTATGGCAACTACAGCCGTGCCTGCGGCTTTTGCACATTTCTGTGCAACATTTTTAAGCTGTTCATAACTTTTTTGGGTCTTGCCGGCATTATTTTCATAATTCTTCACTTCCTGATTAAGTTTCGAAAGTTCCTGCTGAGCAGCATCATCTTTTTTATCTTCAAGCCCCACCCCAGCCTTTTCCATATTTATAATGTTCTGCTGAATCTGAACTCTTTTAACTAATACCTTGACAATCTGCTGGTTTCCAATTAAAACTTTTTCGTTGAATTTTTCTTGATTATCGTTTAAGCTTTTAATTTCTTTTTGGGCTTCCTGCAACTTCTTTTGCAGATTATCAGTATCATTTTTAATTCTTATGTCATTTTGCGCCATAATTCACCTCAAATAACTCTTTCTTTGCCTTACTGTTCACTGTCCCAACACTTCGTCCAGCAATGATTTATATTCCACTTCCTGTTCCATCTCCTCTTTCGTTTTTGGCTTCTCCAGTTTTATCAATTCCCGGTTATGGGAAAGGAAATCTTTTTCATGCTTTTCAAGCTTTTTCCCTTTGTTTAATTTGTTCCTGATTCCTACAATAAAGGAAAAAGTGCCCTCTCCCACTTCGCTAAAGTATCCCAGGAACGTCCACCAATGCAGATAAGGTAATGCTCTGGTCTCCGTGCCTGCCACCTTGTTGACTGCCGCAAAGATCATTTGTTCATCCTTCTGCCAGCTATAAGCAGGCTTTTCCAACACCTCTTTTTCCGGCGCCCCCGCAGTTATAAACCATGCTATCTCTTTGACAGCCTCACCTACATTAAAGCCATTCTCCGTCGCCTGTAAGACATCGTCAGCACAAGTAAAGCATCCAAACAGCAGATAGATGGCTATAATCCATTTTTCGCTCTGCTCCAGCTCGGTGTCAGAAAAAACTTCAAACACCTGCAATACGTTACGATAGTCAGAGCGAATTGGATATTCCACCCCATCCACTATTAAAGATTCCGGTAGCGCGCCTATCATTTCTTTGTACCCGGCTTTTTATAGTCCTGCGGCCGATACTTTTCCATCCGCGCTTTACTTACTTTTTGCTGTCGCTCCATCTTTCGTCCAAACAACTTTTCCATAACAGGCGTAAGCTCCTCCAAAAACGCGATAAAGCAATCTGCATCCGGGAGAAAATCCGGAATTTCCTCATAAATGCTACGGAAATATTTTTTAATAGTACCTTCGCCAAGGATACTGTCTACAATGCCAACAGCCTCTTTGGAAAATCCTACATTCACTCTGGACATGGACACTGTTTTCTCCATAATGGAGGAAAAGTCTGATTTCCCTTCATACTGTTTTTCAATTTCCCCCAGCTTTGCCGGAATAGCCTCCGCCAGTTCAGCAATCTGCTTACAGCCGGCTGCAAAACGGTCAAACAGAGTAGGGTCATCGGTAGATACCGCAGCATAATCTCCCTGACTATTCAGTTCTATTTTGATAATACTTGCATCACTCTTTTTAATTCTATAATTTTCCATGCTTATATCCTTTCAGGGATGGGACGCGACTGCAAGGTACACGTCCCATCATACTATATGTTGTTCTCAATGCCTTAGTTGCTCAGACTCCTGCTTACTCCTCGTTCTTTTCCGCATCGACAGTCGTGTCGGATGTGCCGGCTGCCGTAAACGTAGGCTTTCTGTCTTTTACCGCCACAGTTCCCTGGATTCTGTGACCAGATTCATAGGCTGTAAAGGGAATGCTGTACCCGGATGTACCGCCGCCATCGTTTGTCACTACGATCCGGACGGGCACCTTGAAGCCCTTACCGGTCAAGGATTTTGTGTCGGATTCCTTTACCTCATCTGTCAACGTTGCCACAATAAGACTTGCTGTAATCTTGTCATCGTCTACCAGCAGACCATCCGCAATATCCTGCAGCGGCTCATAAATTGCATCCTCCAGTCTGGCCGCATATTCCACAGCCAGAGACGGCATATAGCCATTGTGATTAAAGTTGGTCTCTCCGAGGATATTTTTGGTCTGTTCTGTCTCCGGACTTGTCTCGATAGACAACTCATCCGAATCTTTGCCAATCAATGTGTAATTTTCCTCATCAAATGAAATCCACATAGCGCGGCAACCTCTTAAAATTTTAGACATATTTACTCCTTTCTTGCCCCTATCTTTGGGGACAGCGGCTATATTAAGCCGCAGTTGATATTTGTTTACTCCACTTCATATTCCATAACCACATTTGCGGTAAATACTGTTGTTTTTTCGCCATCAACTTCCTCCACCACTGGGAAGCTCTCCGATGCCGTTATTTTTGTAATTATTCTGTTGTCTGTCAGCCCAGGAAGATTTTCAAGTTCTTCCATCCAGCCTGTAATCTTATCCACTGTAAGCTGAGCATCTAACATTTGCTCATTGCTCTGTGGAAAATTCCGGTATGCTACCTGGATATTTAGCTCTGCAGTGAATCCTCCCAGGACATTTCTCTTTTTCACCTCACCGCCAGTCGTAAACAGGTAAATACACCTTCCAACATCTTTTGACTGATACTTAATTGGAGTATCCTTGGGCGTATATGGGCATTCTGCAATCAGCTCCAGCAGCATTTCACCGATTTCTTCATATTCTGTTTTGGACAGATATTCTTTGGTTTCTTCGCTCATTTTCCACCTTTCTGAAAATACGCTTCAAAAGAATCTTTCACTTGGTCGGCCGCCATTTAATGGCCGCGTGAACGGTCTTGCCCGCTCTGTCTCAAGCTGTTCCTGTTGCTCGTTCACAAAAGCAGCTGGATCTTTTTCCTTCAACTGTGTCAAAAAATCAGACAATCCTAAGATTTTACCGCCCATTACTTTCAGCCCTGCCTCTCTGACTTCCTCCATAATTGCCTTTTTCGCTGCCTCTGATGTGAACTGACACCCTTCAATTGCCTCCTTCAGAGCGTCCTCAAAATCGCGTTTTGCAAGCTCTTCCGCATAATACTTTTCAGCGGCTTGCGCTCTCTCTTTCTCTTTGTCCCGTTCGGCAGTCAACTTCTCAATCTCTTTCCGCAATCCGGTCACGTCCCTGCCAAACTGCCCCATAATTTTTGCGGACTGTTCTTTTGTCAGTCCCCACCTTTTTAAATCATTTGTTCTCATGCGCCTCACTCCTTGTCCGTTATTAGGTTATTTATAGGTGTGTAACCATCCACCAACAGTTTGCCGTTTTATAGGACTCGGCTTGTCCAAATGTACCCGTGCGGAATTGAACCGCCTATGATCCCGCCGCTTTTGCGTTTCCTTGCGGGACGGGTACCCCTCTGAAAAAAATTAGAACTTTATCAAAAATTAGATATTGTCAAAATAAAAGGACACCTCTACAGCAGAGATGTCCTCACAAATCTGCCCGTAATTGTTAGGGTTAGCGACTGACACCTGATATCAGCCGGTTGTTATTATTTTTATTTTCTTGAATAATCTGTTTAAATACGTTTTTAAAAAAACCTCAAGTATCCGCTATGCTATACACAGTCTCATACCTCCCGACCGGCGCAAGACTGTATATGTCTGCATACTTATCCAGTGCATAGATAAGGCCGTCCGTAGCAGTTTGAAGGCTGTCCCGTATCTGCTTTATAAGTTGGATGGTTTCTCTATTGTCTGCCTTAACCTGTGCCGCTGCCATTTGTCCTGCTCTGCCATTTAGTACAAACTGCCCAGGACTGTACCCGCATTTCACACCGAGAAGACTTAAAAGATAATCTACGTCATTGGCTTTATCAGTTTTCTTACCGTCAAGCATTTCATCCTGGAAGCGTGTGCATGCAATATCCAATAATTTCAATTCCTTCTGTGCATTGGAAAAAATCGATACTCCCAGTGGACTTAACAGGTCAATATTGTTTGACATTGGCATTTTGAAAATAGAGAATAGCGGTCCTCTTACATTCTCATAGGCCACATCTTCCTGCAAATTTGCCCATATTGTCTGATTGATGGCTATTTCCTCTCCGTTGCCATTTGCCTCTGTGGTTCTATATATTTTATTTGTTATGCGATATACTCTCACATCCTTTGATATATCCTCAAACCGCTGCCACTCCAATCTTGTGTAATACCACTTATCACCTGGTTCATGGTAACGATCAAGAAAGATGCCGCCGTCTACTCTGCCTTCTGTCTCATGTGTCGGGTAAAACTCCCAAGGCATGACATAATCAATACCTTTTCCATTCGGCTTCAGAATAATATACCCAAAGGCACAAGCCTTTTCACATATGTCGCTCTTCATTCGAGTAATATACGGATTCATAAAGCGATTGATCCAGTCTGCCCTTGCAGAACCCTTGACTGTAATACTCATTGCAAAAGTGGCAAGTCTTGCAGTCTCTTTGCAGATCATCTTCGCAAAGTTAAAACTCTCTATACTATTATCCTGAGCCTCTACCCATGGCGCTTTTCCTTGATAAATCTTTACCCACTTGTCAAGGGCTGCTTTCATCACATCACTTTCAATTATTGCCATTTTAAATCTGTCCTGCATCTCTCTCTGACACAATATTTCCCACCACCTTTTGATTTCTATAAATTCTGAAAAAATCACAAAATGCATTGACTGAGCTCTGAAAATATTCTATAATCAAATTGTCCTATATAAATTAATAAAACTTTGTTTGGTTTTCGCGATTTGTTTTTGCGGTTTTTTCAGAGCTCTTAATTACATTATAGCGCCATTTTCAGATTTGTCAATATGTTTTTTGCGGTTTTTTCAGAATATCGAAAGGAGCTTCACCATGAAAGAACGTATCAAAGGACTTTGCAAGGACAACGGGATTTCGCTAAATAAGCTTGAAGATGTATTGGGATTTGGCAAAGGCTACTTAAGTAAACTGAACAACAGTAGTCCAAATGTCTCTAATATAAAAAAGATTGCTGACTACTTCGGAGTTTCCCTTGATTGGATTATGAATGGAGACGATGAAGAAAACGGCTTTTATCTCAATGCAGAAACCGCCAAACTCGCACAGGAAATGTACGAGGATGAAGATATGCGCTCTCTATTTGATATGAAGCGCAATATGCCGCCAGAACGCTTCAAGGCACATATGGAATTTATGAAGAACCTATATAATCAAGAAAACGGAAATTTTTAAGTCTGTTTTATCGGACTAAAAATACAGTAACATATAAAAGGGGCGATGGAATTGGAATATGTTAATGTACAATTTTTAAACATGGATACAATGATTCCAGAGCATTTAATAAAAAATGCTGATGATTCTTATACCATATTTTTAAATTCCCGATTGTCTCGGGAAACCCAGCTAAAATCTTACTATCATGCTTTAAAGCATATTGAGAGGGAAGATTTTCACAGAATAGATGTACAGAAAATAGAAGCTGACGCTCATAAAAATATAAGTGAGTGAGTTATTATAAAAGCTGCTGAAAGTTTGATATTCTATATTCAGATATAAGAACTTTACTATAAATTCGGGGAAATGCTTTAAATATAAGCATTTCCCCGAAAAAAATGAAGCACGGGGGATTCGAACCCCCGACAACCTGATTAAAAGTCAGGTGCTCTACCGACTGAGCTAGTGCTCCAAACCATATGCTGTATATATCAAATTATTTTTGAATACAACAAATGCCCAGAACCGGAATCGAACCAGTGACACGAGGATTTTCAGTCCTCTGCTCTACCAACTGAGCTATCTGGGCATTTGAGTAGCGGGGATAGGATTTGAACCTATGACCTTCGGGTTATGAGCCCGACGAGCTTCCAGACTGCTCCACCCCGCGTTATTCAATTACTTATACTCAACTGTAAACCGTTGAATGGATGGAGGTGGATTCGAACCACCGAAGCAATTTGCAGCAGATTTACAGTCTGTCCCCTTTGGCCACTCGGGAATCCATCCATATGGAATTGTAATCCATAGAGCCGATGATCGGACTCGAACCGATAACCTGCTGATTACAAATCAGCTGCTCTGCCAATTGAGCCACATCGGCATAACTATACCGTATTTCATCATAAATGGGGCCTATAGGGCTCGAACCTATGACCCTCTGCTTGTAAGGCAGATGCTCTCCCAGCTGAGCTAAGACCCCGTATGAAATCAAGAAAACTTAATTTCTAGCGACCCAGATCGGACTCGAACCGACGACCTTCGCCGTGACAGGGCGACGCTCTAACCAACTGAGCCACTGGGCCATTTTCAGATACTAAAATCTTCTCTTCCTCTTTAGATAAGTTAGTTCTTCAGATAAATCTGTTCTTTAGATTTTGTACCCTCAAAACCGAACACGAATCTCTCTTTAGACTTCCGTCTCCTCTTCCCTTCCTAACCTTGGTTAAGCCCTCGACCGATTAGTAAATGTCAGCTCCGTACATTACTGCACTTCCAC
>JAIDDH010000062.1 GCA_029055435.1 Acetatifactor sp. | reverse complement strand
GCTTTTAAGAGCACCGCCATACAAAAAATCTTGAGAAGCGGAGCGGCACACAGAAACAACAGCAACAAAAGCAATACCAGCCCCACACTGTTTTTGATGACCACCGCCGAGCCCATCACCAGCTCCACCACGCCGTCCGCGGTGCTGCCGATGCCCGGTATAGCGGAAACCACCTTCTGCAAGGCTCCCTTCTTGGCGGAATCCAACACCGGCGTCAGCACCGACTGAAAGATACTTATGCCGGTCACCACTCCCAATGCCGCCTTGAGAATCCACCCCACCAGCTTCTCGATAAACTCGATAAACAAAGTCAGCTTCTCCTCAATCCAGATACCATTGATTACCGCCAGCAAACAATAGCAGTATATAAGCGGCACCACAATCCCCAGCAGAATCTGCTCCACTCCATAAATCAGGAGCAGGAGCAATTGATAATACCCGGTTGCCGTGGCGCTCCCCGTGGCGACTCCCACCGCCAGCAGATAGGTGGGCATCAAAAGCCTAATGAAGAGCACGATATTTTCCAGCGCCTCCACAGCGGTGGAGGCCGCCTGGGCAAAACACTTTAACAAAATGACTGTCATGAGCAGATACATAAAGTAAAAACTCAAATCCGCCACCTGATGCTTGTCAAACACTTCTACAAAATGACTCATCAGCGCAGAGACCACGCCCAGCACCAGAATCCACACAAAAATATTTTTCAGGCCAACAGTGGAGCCCGCCATCTCCGCAATGCTCTGCTTCAGGAAATCAGCCAGCGCCCCGATGATATCTCCCTGCCAAAGCCTTTGCAAAAGCGCGGAGAGGGAGAGATCATACTGCGGGAACAACCTGTCCATTCCCTCCTGCAGCCCGTCCAGGCCATAGTCTGCCCAGATATCCTCCAGATTCATGCTTATACCCCCTGCCCGCATCAGCGGGCATCAATTTAATTCTTCACACTTTTCAGGCCAGCGTCTGTATCTGCTCAATCACCGCAAAAAGCACCGGCAGCCCCGCAAAAATCACCGAGAGCTTCCCAAGTATCTCAATCTGGTCGGACACTGCTCCAAAACCTGCGTCCTTGCAGATTCCGGCGCTGAATTCGCAGATATAGGTGATACCGATGACCTTGACCAGAATGGCGAGATACCCCTGAGCGCTGCCGAGGTATTTCTGCAGCGCACCAAACTGCTGCAGTACCGCCTCCACCTGTCTCAGCGAATAACAAAAAATCAGAATACTGATACAGAATCCGATCAAAATTCCATATTCCTGTTTCTGGGTCTTGAACTGCACTGCCAAAAGGACTCCTGCAATCCCCAGCGCCCCTACCTTGATCATCTCCGCCATCTTGTTTCCTCCCTGCGGCCTTCTTGTCCGCTCACAGCGCAAACAATGCCTGAATCGTCTCAAACAGCTCATATATGTACGGCACAATCCAGGAGAGCACCAGCACCAGACCCGCCAGACTGATCAAAAAAGAATGCTCCTCTCTGCCGCTGTGTTTTAATATCTGACTTAAGATAGTCACCAGGATGCCCACTGCTGCAATTTTAAATATCAGACTTACTCCCATAGCTCCTCACATTCTCTCTTACTTTTTGATATCAACAGCAAAATCTATATCAGAATAATCAGCAGCAGCAGGCCGCTCATGGCTCCCAGCCCAACCGCTATCCGGCATTTCTCCCGCTGTTCTTGCTCCAACAGTCCGATGCGTCCCGCAAGCTGCGAAAGCCCCTGCTCCAAACGCTTCAACTGCATCGCGCCGTCCCTGAAGCCCTGTCCCTGAAAGGACTGCAAAAAGAGCTCTCTATCCTCCCGCTTTAACGGGAGCTCTCTCATACAGGCTTCCATCTGTAAACAAAACACCTCCTGAAAAGAAGCTCCCTTTCCCGCTTCGAGCTGAACTTCCCGCAGGCAGCGGCTGTATGGCTCGGGAAGGCGCTGTGCAAGCTGTCCGCAGCTCTCCGGGAGCGTGGCCTTTCCATAGCGTATCTCACTCATGAGCATTTCCAAAATCGACTCCAGAGTGCGCAAAGCCAAAAGCCTTCCCACGAACTGCTCCCGATACCACAGGCCTAAGCCCAGGCATCCGCTCACGATCATGATTCCACCCAGAAAACGCACATGCCGCCTCCTCTCCTCCATATACCTGTTTCACCACAGGCTGTCCGCCCTGCTTTCCCAGCACGATCACACATGCAAAAAGAGCGGCTTCGCCAAGTTTCGGAAACCGGTCTGCCACATCCCCGATATCCGTCCCATGCACCGTGGCGAGAATCCGGCTGCCACAGGCCGCAGCCGCCCGCAGCGCCGCCACATCCCTGTCATCCCCCAGCTCATCCACCGCGATAACCCGTGGCGACATAGAGCGCAGAAGTAACATCATCCCCAATATCTTGGGGCAGGCGTCCAGTACATCCGTGCGGCTTCCCAAATCATTCTGCGGCCTTCCCAGATAGGAACCCGCAAGCTCCGAGCGCTCGTCCACCACTCCCACACTGAGCCCCTCGCCGTAGGCATTTCCATCCGAGATACGGCGCACCAGCTCTCTGAGCAGCGTGGTCTTGCCGCATCCCGGAGGCGAGACAATCAGCGTATTCTGCAGCTGTCCATCCCGATAGACCCGGGGCAGAAGCGGTTCCGCCACACCGAAAACCTGATGGGCAATCCGTATATTGATATAATGAATATATTTTATGGTGCGCAGCTTCCCGTCTTCTTCCAGCACGGCCTGTCCCGCCACCCCCACCCGATGTCCTCCGGGCACGGTGATAAAACCCTGGCGAAGCTCGTCCTCAAAGGCATAGGGAGAATCATGGCATATATGCATCAAAATCTCCTCCAGCTCCCGCTGTCCGGTTCTGTGTGCGCATCCGGCATCATTGGTAAAATTTCCCTGCTCGTCCAAAAAACATTCTCCCTCCGCCCTCTGGACAAGCACCGGCCTGTCAATGCGCAGCCGGATTTCCCGGATACTTTCCCCACTCCGAAAGACATGGCTCCAAAACGGCTGCCTGTCCCGCGGAAAAAGCTGAAGCAGACTCTCCTGCATACCAATCCCTCCTCCATCCTCTTTCTCCATGTATATGAATTCTCTCAAAAGATATGCCTGACTATTGTATAAAAAAAAGAACAAAAAAAATCAAAAAATCCATAGACATAAAATTAAAAAAATGTTATTCTTTAATCAGAAAACAGTAATCATTACTATTATTAATAAATTAATGGAGGGCAAAGTTATGACAAACACAGCACAAGTAGACAATCTCGTAAACCTTTTGGACGGATATGCAACCAAAGGCGGCCATCATCTGAATGTAAACGTACTCAACAGAGACACTCTGCTGGACGCACAGAAGCATCCTGAGAACTATCCTCAGCTGACCATCCGCGTGAGCGGCTACGCCGTAAACTTCATCAAGCTTACGCCCGAGCAGCAGGCCGATGTAATCAGCCGTACCTTCCATGAGGCAATCTAAAAAATTAAAAATAAAAGAGAGACAGTTCCCCAGCTATCTCTCTTTTTTTATTACTTTTTATTATTTGTTACTCTTCTACTCAGCCTTGTGCGCGCAGTGCCCGCCGCAATGCTGACAGTCCATACCGCACTGCAGGGACTTTCCGTTCCTTTTATCCTGCACCATCTTCCTGATAATCAGAGCTACCACACCGCATAAGATCAATAACACAACTGCTGTTCCGACGTTCATGGTAATACCTCCTTTGCTTTAAGTTAGTATAAACTAACTTAAAGAAATTGTCAATAGCGGATATGCTTATGACCGTTCGGCGCGTAACAGTTCAGCGGGAAATAGTATGATTGCAGAATTCAGTAGGTATCGAGGCAGAAGGAGGATAGGGACGGATTGGCAGGATATTGGTGAAGGTTGGTGTGTTTTCTTATAGCGCGTACCGGAGATCAGGGTGAAATGCGCACGGATGCGCATTTCAGGCTCTACGGTGCATGGATGCACCTTAGAGCCGACCCGCAAATCACAATATTTTATGACAGCACTATTAGAAAACACCCAACCGAAACCATCCGCCAATCCGTCCCTATCCCCCTTCTGCCGACACCGTTGAATCCACAATCGCACTATTTCCCGCTGAACCGTTACCTCGCGCCGCACTCTCACTTATCTGCGCTCATTGATATAGAGCGCCACCCGTCTCTGCATTACCTCCGCTGTCTCCCCGGCGCTGCGCTGTCCGGCCAAAAACGCTGCCGCCTCCTCCTGCAAAATCGCATAGATTCCCGGCGTCCTGATATCAGCAGGCTCCGCATCTTCTATCAGACA
>JAIDDH010000061.1 GCA_029055435.1 Acetatifactor sp. | reverse complement strand
AACTCACGCGACATCTGGATGTATCATTTGTCTCCTTGCTGTAATTCCATTCCGCCAGCACCCTTTTTTCCATAAAGGTCTCGTCGATTACCGCATCTTTCTTTCGGGAGAGCAGCCGCACTGTGATTTTGGATTTTGTGTTGATGTAGCCATAGCCCATAAAATAATCGTCAAAATCATGGACTGCCACGATATCTCCGTCTTCAAAGCTCCCCGTTATCGTGTCAATCTCATTGTCATAGACCCACATGCCGCCCGCCTTCAGCGTGCGCCCTTCTCCCTTTTTCAGAACTACAACTGCATCACTCATCTCGATTTCCTCTTTTTTCATCCTCTGTCGCCTCGATATACAATTCCATGCCCGGCAATATCAGTCCCGGGTCATCACCGATAACTTCTTCATTCCAGCGGTAAATCTTCATGTAAAGTCGCCCCTCTCCGAGATAACGCTCCGCAATCCGCCATAGACAGTCTCCCGGCCGGACAATATAAAGAATCGGCTTCTGTTCCGGCAACACAGATTCTCCCTGTCCCGACTCACTCTCCGAAGGCTTTTCGATTTCTTCCTTTTGGGCAAGCAGTGCAGGACTCCTTTGCCAGTATATGGTCTCCTCGGGCGTATATTGCATCTCCACAGAATAATCGCCATAGACAAACTGATTGATAAGTTCCCCGTCCGGGCAGGTGCGGGTCACGCTGAGCGGCGTTCCGTCTTCTCCGCCACAGTTTATGCGCAGGACACTGCCGTCTATCAGCCGCCGCTCAAATTCAGTTGCTTCAGAGCAGTTATAATCATATTTCTCTATCTTTCTGCCCTGCTTATCATAGACATAACGACACATAGAGAAATACCCGGCATCCCAAACTCGCAGCTCCAGAACACAGTTCCCCTCGGCATCATAGTCATATACTCTATAATAACTGCTGTTGAAGTCATATTTGCTGCTTTCATTTTCAAGTTCTTCCATCAGCAGTTCACCGTGATAGTCCGCCCAATACCCTATGGTATAGAAATCCACACAGTCCTCCACAGCCATTCCCTGAGGCAGCTTAGCCGTCTCGCACCATGTATCACCTATCTTACGGCCCGCATCATCATAGGTATTGATACATATACAGGTCAGTTCTCCACTCGCGGAATAGCTTCTTTCCACGGACGTGTTCGTCTCATCATCATATGTAATGCTCTGATTTACATAAGGCTCTCCTTTACCGATTTTCAGGGTACTTTTGACTCTGCGACCTTTCTCATCATATTCCTGCGTTGTCTCACGCTCGTAACCGGGTGAATATCTTTGGGTTACCCGGCTTGCCAGCAGATTTCCCTGATCATCATAAGTGAAGGTATCAATTTTCCCATTATAGCTGCTTACAGATTCTACGGTATATCCCCCTTCAAAATATGTATAGCTATCACAGCTCCTGCCGCTGCCGTAATCACATGTGAGAACACGCCCCTGGCTATCATATTCATAAACCGTGGTCTGCGTCAGAAACCATATATTATCGGAGTTAATGTTATAAGAGTCACTCTTACGATATAAGTCCACGGTGGAGAGTCTTCCTGCCCTGTCATAATGATATTCGGAATAGGTAGTACACTTAATCCCCTCCTTATCCGCATAGATACTGGTGTCCGGCATGCCTTCCCATGCTTTCCCGTCATTGCCCGGCAATTGCTCCCACACTCTCTTTGGGGTACTGGCGGAATTTTGATTCCAAGGCAGACTGACAAGCACACCATAGTAAAGAAAACATACTGTAAGGATGCCTGCTGTCAATATATGATATCCCTTATTTCCTTTCTTTGGGGACTTTTGATATCGGAAGTGTTTCCTCCCGGAATCGTTTGAATCGCAGCTCATCTTTCCTTTTGTGCCCTCTTTGACTTGTTTTTTATCCCATTTTTATCCCATTTCTTATATCTTATTCGTTTTTTGCTTGACAATCAATCTCTTTTTATTTATTATTTTAATGTTGGTATCGTCGCGTGGCTCAGTTTGGTAGAGCGCTGCGTTCGGGACGCAGAGGTCGCAAGTTCGAATCTTGTCGCGACGATGTGCCAGAAGCCTTGATTTTAAAGGCTTCTGGCGTTTTTTATGTCCGAAAAAAGGGGCGAATTTTGGAGTTCCAACAGAGTTCCAACAAAGTGCTAAAAAAGTGCAAAAAAAATGGGTAATGAAAGAATTAATCAATGTGTATTGAATGTGTATAAAATATTGACGTATACACATCAAGTGTGTATAATATGAGTGGGAAAGGAGGCATTTTTAATAAATGAAACCGTTAATTCTTCGGAGGAAAGTTCATGAAGCAAAGGGATCTAGTGAAAAAACTTGAAGATGCAGGCTTTATCTTTGAAAGACACGGAAGCAATCATGATGTTTATGCTAGGGGTGAAGAAAAGGAGGAAGTTCCAAGGCATAAAGAAATTGATGAGCGATTAGCAAAAGCAATCATAAAACGAAGAAATTTATAGATACTATATTACATGAATTATCTACTACGAATCAATTTAAAGATTGACTAATACGATTATTTAGGGAGAAATAATGATGAAAAATGTTTATCCCGTATTCTTTACGATTACAGATACTGTTATTTTAGTAGAGGTTCCCGATTTAGAAATTTTAACTGAAGGAAAAGATATGGTAAATGCGGTCGAAATGGCTAGAGATGCAATTGAGTTAAAATGTGTATCAATGGAGGATGATAAAATAGAAATACCCTTACCATCTGACATAAGCAATTTGGATATAAAGAACGGAACTTTTGCAGAAGAAGGTACAACGATTATATCTTTCGTGGATATTGATTCAGGAGAGTATAGAAGGAAAATTGATACAAAAACAGTGAGAAAAAATGTTACAATTCCTAGTTGGCTCAATTATGAAGCTGAACATGCTGGAATTAATGTGTCAAGAGTGCTGCAAGAAGCATTAATGGATGTGCTTAAGGTAAAAAGGACTATATAACAAAAATCGATAGGGATGAACGGTATTATCAGCCGTTTGTCCCTTGTTTATACGTTTAGCAGAAACAGGAGCACATGTCAAGAGCACCCGCCTCTTCTTGAGTTTCCGCATTGATTACAGTTTGAGAAAACTCAAGATGAAATACATGGTTAATCTTCATCCTGCAATTCTCTGCGGGAGCGTTCCGCCCTCTTGATGCTCAGATAGCTTTCCCGAATCAGCACAAATCCCAGCGGCCCTTTCACGATTCCCCACACACCAAAGAGCTGAATGCCCATATATAAAGAAAGCAGCACCGCTATGGGTGGCACTCCCATGCGGCGTCCAATCAGCTTAGGCTCCAGCATTTCCCGCAAAAAAATACAGGTCAGATACAGCAGCACACACACCACAGCCTTGCCATAGCTCCCCTGCACAAGCTGCGCCACCGCCAGAGGCATCAGCACGATTCCTGTTCCCACAAAAGGCAGCGCATCCAGCAATCCTGCCAGAATCCCCCAAAGCACACCATTGTGAATCCGGGCCAATCCCAATGTCACCGCTCCCGTCAGACCAATGACAGCCATGATCACCGCCTGCGCCTTCACGAAGGTTGCAATATAGCGGATGACGCCGCAGATTACCTCCAGCAGCATATGACAGTCTTCCCTGTCCAACAACTGGTTCATAATGTCATCGTAATCCTTCGCCAGGAGCACCGTCGCGATGAGAAAGGTCACCAGAAATCCACCCAGCACACCCAATACTTTCGCATATTCCAGAGACTGGGATACTACTCCGGGCACAGCATGCTCTCTCAGCGCGCTCATTCCATCTTCAATTCCGTTCAAGATGGTATTCTCCAGATAAAGTCCGTCCACTCCCACCAAACGCTCCACCGTTTCGCAGCAGTTGTGTACCAGAAGCCGCAATTCCTCCTTCACCGCCTCAAAGCCGCTCATCCAGTCCGGCAGACTGCCCACGATCCATGAGAACAAAATCCAGATCAGGCCCGCCAATAGCAATACCGCCGCCACCAACAGCAATACCGCTCCCACCTGCCTGTGCAGATGCAGCTTATTCTGAAACTTTTTTAAAAAGGGCCCGAAGATGGTGACAAAGAGCATGGCCACCAGCACCGGGCAGATCAGCGGAGTGATGAATTCCAGAAAAAGATAGACTGTCCCCGTCAAAAAAAGCGCAAGCAAAACCCCGTTTCCCCTGATTTTTTCCCACATAGACAATCCCTCTTTCCAACTATTCGCTGATTTGGTACATAAGTATATAGCAGTATATAGTATGGAAAGTTCAAGACGGAATCACTCTGATAATTTTTTCAAAAATCATTCCAAATTCTGTTATCAAAAATCATATCCAAATTTTTGGAAAACAGCTCCCCGGGGAACAACCTGGAAGCAGAGTCGCTCCCCGCTCACAGGATGCAGGAAAGTCAATTCGCAGGCGCAGAGCGCCACGCTGCCCACGGAGAGCTCCCGGCTCATCTGCCTCGATTGCTCCGTGCCGTATTTTGTATCTCCCAGAATCGGCAGTCCCGCATGAGACAACTGCGCGCGGATCTGGTGAAACCGTCCTGTATCGATATGGATGTCCAGCAAAGAATATTTTTCGCTCTGCGTCCCCAGCAACCGGTATCGCAAAACCGCCCGTCTGGCTCCCGCGCTCTCTGCCTGTTCCACAGGTACGATCTCCGCCCGCCTGTCCGGGCTTTTTCTTAAATAATCTGTCAGCTCGCCCTGCGTTTTTGCAGGCACACCGCATACTGCCGCATAATAGTGCTTATGGAGCGTCCCCGCCCCAAGCTGCTTTGTCAGTGATGCGGCGGCCTCCCGGGTCTTTCCAAAGACAAGCAGTCCCTCCACCGGCTGATCCAGACGATGAATAATACCCAGATAACCGCCCTTAGTATAATTTTTCAGCTCGCTCACCATGTCCGGCTGCCCCACCCCGGCAGTCTGCGCAGCAAACCCCGCAGGTTTATAGGCCACAATGATATGATTGTCCTCATATTCGATGCTCGTACGCATATTATCTCCTACTTCTCTTCAGTATCCGCTCATTTTCACATCCATTGTCTCATCCGTTTTTTCTTAATCCTCTGGGATAATGATTTTTCATGACGCCTCCAGCCAGCTTCCCCCAGCCGATGCTGCAGCCGTCTACGGTAATCAGATACCAGCCCTTTTCTCCCTCCCACGGGAAAGTCTGCCCGTTTAGATAGGCGGCAGCCGCCGCCTCCTGCGCGGATAATCGGCACACATACCGCACCTGTGCCGGAGAGAGCGCCAAAGCCAGCGCATGGGAGGGCTCGAAACGATTTTTCTTAAAAGTTCCCAGATGCAGGCCCGGGCGCAAAACCTTCAGGCCCTTCAGTGCAGGCATCCCCTCCGGGGCCAGATATAGATTGTCCCCAAAACGCAGAAAAATACCGGAAAACGGCAATACCTCTCCGCCATTCTCTCTCCAGAATTCCCACCAGGGAGCCAAATCCCTGTCTTTCTCCGCGATTCCCCGCTCCAGGCCGCCTGCCGATATCGGATCATACCCTTCCGGCAGATTGCCTCCTTTTTCTTTTTGCAATACTGCGGCGAAATGTCCCTCCCCGCAAATTACATGAGGCCACAGCCGAAGCGTTCCTCGCAGAGCTTCATCACCGTTTCCCCACTCCGGCCTGCCGTCGCAAATTTCCGCAGGAACTCCCATGCGTTCTTTATCGATGGGCAGCAAATTAAATTCCTCATGCCGCTCTAAAAATCTGCTCACACTGCCCTCGTTCTCCTGCGGTGCGAAGGTACAGGTAGAATACACCAGTCTGCCCCCGGGGCGCAGCATCTGCGCGGCACAGTCCAGTATCTCGTCCTGTCTCCCGGCGCAGAGCTCCACATTCTCCGGGCTCCACTCCTCGCAGGCAGTCTCGTTCTTGCGAAACATTCCCTCTCCCGAACAGGGAGCATCCACCAGAATCCGATCAAAATATTCTACAAAAACCTCCGCCAGCCGGGCAGGCGTCTCATTGGTCACACAGGCATTTCTCACGCCCATGCGCTCTATATTTTCCGAGAGAATCCTTGCTCTGGCCGGATGAATTTCATTGCTCACAAGAAGCCCCTCTCCCTGCAGATATCCCGCAAGCTGGGTGCTCTTTCCGCCCGGCGCGGCGCAGAGATCTAATATCTTCTCTCCCGGTTTTACCTCCACAAGCGGTGCGACGGCCATAGCGCTGGGCTCCTGAATGTAATACAGCCCGGCCTCATGATAAGGATGCCTGCCCGGCTGGTCTATCCCGGCATAATAATAGCCGCTCTTCTCCCATGACACATTTGTCATATTAAAACTTCGGGAAAGCAGTTCCTCTGCCCAGCCCTCCTGACCGGCCTGCTCCGGCCGCTTCAGAGGATTGACCCGAAGCGCCTGCTGCCTGTCCTCTCCGAGACTCTGTAAAAAGGGCTCGTACTCCCCGCCCAGCATCTCCTGCATTCTCTCCAAAAATTTCTCCGGTAACATCGCCGTCTCCCTGTCTTTTAAATATATGTAGCATGTGACTAGTCAGGAGTATTCCGAAGGGGCCGCCTGAGCAGGGGATTGTTTGTATTCAGACACGCTTCCCGCAAGAGCAATAAATTGCTCTGAGAAAAACGTAGCAGACGCTAAACTCGTTCCTCGTTAAGCGCTGACGTTTTTCAAGGGTCTTCATACAAACAATCCCCTGCTCGGGCTGGTCTACCGAAAACTCTGAGTAGTCATATGCGTATCATATCACATCGTAAAGTCGCTTGCAATTCTTCCGTCTTGCGTCTATACTGATGGTGTATAGTATTCAATCTATCTATAATTTACATACGAATCAATCTGATGATTAAGGGGGAGAAAAATGAAGTACAGAAAACGGATTTTACCCATTTTATTAAGTATATGCATGCTGGCGGCGTGCGGAAGGAGCGAGACTATGAGTGAGCAGGATATCGCGGTGATGGAGTCCATCGCCGAATCTGTGGCGGAGTCTGTAGCCGCCTCCATGGTGGAGGCAATGAAATCAGAGAATGGGAATTCTGAGGAAGCTTCCCTTGAATCGGAAGAGGCTTCTCAACCCTCTGAGGCAGAGCAGGCTGTGGCCGCAAGCAGCAGCACTCCAATCGGCGATGGCTTTGCGGCGGAGCATGGCGCGCTCAAGGTGGACGGCGTCAATCTGGTGGATCAAAACGGCGATCCCATCCAGCTCTACGGTATGTCCACACATGGCATCGCATGGTTTCCCCAGTTCGTAAGCCGGGATTCCTTCCAGACCCTGCGGGACGACTGGAATACCAACTGTGTCCGTCTCGCCATGTATACCCATGAATACAATGGCTACTGCTCCGGCGGCGATCAGGACTATCTGAAATCTCTGGTGCGCACCGGTGTGGACGCTGCCACGGAGCTGGGCATGTATGTCATCATCGACTGGCATATACTGCAGGAACAGGATCCCAATGTCTATAAGCAGCAGTCTCTGGATTTCTTTAAAGAGATGTCCGAGACCTATGCAGATCACACCAATGTGCTCTATGAAATCTGCAACGAGCCCAACGGCTACGCCTCCTGGGACAGCGTAAAATCCTATGCCGAGGAGGTCATTCCCGTCATTCGCGCAAACGATCCTGACGCTGTCATCATCGTAGGCACCCCCACCTGGAGCCAGGACATCGACAAGGCTCAGGCCAATCCTCTGGATGAAGAGAATATTCTCTACGCTCTGCATTTCTATGCGGGCACTCACAAGGATGTGCTCTGGAACCGTCTGGACAGCTGCGTGCAGAACGGACTGCCCGTGTTTGTCAGCGAGTTCGGTATGTGCGACGCCTCCGGCAACGGCGCCAATGACTTTAACTCCACCAAGAGCTGGTTCGACGTTATCGAGAAATATAATATCAGTTTCTGTTGCTGGAATCTGGCAAACAAAGACGAGTCCAGCAGTGTGTTCAAGCCATCCTGTACCAAGGTTTCCGACTGGACCGAGGAAGATTTGAGTGAATCAGGAAAATGGATCAGGGACTATTTCCGCAGCAAATAGTCCCTGAGTAATCCGTTTTATTCTTCTATATATTAAACTATACTTTAAAGCGATAGCCAACGCCCCAGATTGTCTCGATATATTCCGGTTTCGCGGTATCCTTCTCTATTTTCTCGCGAATCTTTTTGATATGCACAGTCACCGTGGCAATGTCGCCGATGGAGTCCATATCCCAGATTTCACGGAACAGCTCCTCTTTCGTGTAAACATGATTGGGATTCTCCGCGAGGAAGGTCAGCAGATCAAATTCTTTGGTGGTGAAAGTGCGCTCCTCCCCGTCCACATACACGCGGCGTGCCGTCTTATCGATACGGATGCCCCGAATCTCCACAATATCATTCTGGGGTCTGGCATTGGTTCCCACCAGACGTTCGTAACGGGCCATATGTGCCTTGACTCTGGCCACCAGCTCACTGGGGCTGAAAGGTTTTGTCATATAATCATCGGCCCCCAGACCCAGACCGCGGATCTTGTCGATATCGTCCTTCTTTGCTGAGACCATAAGGATGGGAACATTCTTCTCTTCGCGAATACATCTGCAGACCTCAAAGCCGTCCATTCCGGGCAGCATCAAATCCAGAATGATCAGATCATAATTGCCCTCCAGAGCCGCTTTCAGCCCTTCGTCTCCGCTGGTGCTGATATCCACCTTAAAATCACTGAGCTCCAGATAATCCTTCTCTAAGTCTGCAATTGCCACCTCATCCTCAATGATTAAAATTCTGCCCATAACTTTTCCTCCTTCCATGCCTACGGCTGCAGCTCGATATATTTGCGCAGTACGAAATGCATACAGGTTCCCTCGCCCTCCCGGCTGGTAGCCCAGATATAACCTCCGTGATCCTCAATAATTTTTTTCACAATGGAGAGACCGATTCCGCTTCCGCCCTGAGCGGAATTGCGCGATGCATCTGTGCGGTAAAACCGCTCAAAAATCTTCTGTAAATCCTTCTGGGCAATACCCTTGCCATTATCCTCTATTTCTACCCGTATGGCGTCCGTCTCATCCAAAATACGGATGTCAATGGAGCCGTGGGGCTTATCCATATATTTCACACTATTGCTGATAATATTATTGATGACCTTCTTCATCTGCTCCGGGTCTGCTATGACAATAGTGTCAGTATCTACCAGATTAGAATAATTGAGCCTGATATTCTTGGAATCCAGATCCAGTCCTACCTCCTCCACACAATCTCCGAAATAATCTGCCACATTGATGCGGTGAAAATTGTAGGGAATGCGGTTGCTGTCTATGCCGGAATAAGTGGTCAATTCATTAATGAGCCTGTCCATGTCATTGGCCTTGTTATAGATAGTCTTGACATATTTGTCCACCTTCTCCGGCGTATCCGCAACGCCGTCCATAATGCCCTCCACATATCCTTTGATGGCCGTGATAGGCGTCTTCAGATCATGGGAGATATTGCTGATTAACTCCCTGTTGCGCGTCTCGTTCTCCTTCTTCTCCTCCGTGGACTCCTTCAGCCGCAGCCGCATGTCCTCGTAATTGCGATAGAGTTCGCCGATTTCTCCTTCACCTTCGGCCTGCAGCGCATAATCAAAATTTCCGTCCTTGATTTTCTGCATGGCTACATTCAATCGGTCGATGGGACTGAACACGCTCTTGTGAATCCATTGTGTTAGCATAATGCTGGTGAAAACCAGAATCAACAGAATCGCAATGGACATATCTACCAGCAGATGGCGGGAAATCAGAGAATTGACTTTTGTGACAACAAACACACTGCCGTCGCTGCCGTCGGAAAAGCGAAAATCAATCTGCTTTACATATTTCTCCAGCTCATTAAAATAATAACCGCTCTCCTCCGCGAGCTGTCCCTCTCCATAGTGGGGCAGCTTGGGAAAAATCCTCTTCGCCGCAGCCTCATTTCCGGTATAGTAAATATCCCCACCCTTTCGCACGATCAGATAGGTAGACCTTCTGGACACTTCATTGTTGATCCGCTCCAGATACTCCTTGTCCTCCAGCTTCAGAGGGTCTTTCTCCAATTGATCCAACAGCACAAAATACGCTTTGTCAGTAGCGTGTACAAGCTCCTGCATATTGTCCGCTATCATGTTGTAATCAATCTCCTGAATTCCGATTCCCTGACGCACATTGGTCAGATAGAGCACAATCAGGATAAATACCATCAACATGAGCGTCAGCGGCAAAAGAATGATACTGAAAAAGGTAACCTGCAGACGTGTCTTAAACTTCATATAAGTATCTCCTTTGCACAGAATTATAACACACTCTTTTCTCCAGTGTATTAAAAACCTGAAATATAATCCTAAAATATTTATAAACTTCCCTGGAATTTTAATTTGACAGTTGACTTTACCTGAAAATTTTTTATAATTAAAATAGTAATGATTACTGATTTAAGTATTTAGTGCTGATTTGAGACAGGAGGAAGCAATGGCCCTGAAACACAGCGCACAGCGCGATAAAATTATGGCTTTTCTGATGGGCCGCAAGGATCATCCCACCGCTGATATAGTCTATATGAATGTGCGGAAAGAATATCCTAACATCAGTCTTGGCACCGTATATCGCAATCTGACGCTTCTGGCGAACATGGGCGAGATTACGCGTCTGCGGGTAGGCGACGGCGTCGATCACTTTGATGCCGATACCTCTCCTCATTATCATTTTGTCTGCACGGAATGCGGCAGTGTCATCGATCTGGAGATGGAAAATATCGACACTATCCAGGATATTGCCGGCGCCGGTTTTGACGGTAAAATTGCCGGGCATGTGACCTATTTTTACGGAACCTGCGGAGCCTGTACAAACACATCCGCATCCGGACAAAAATCGGAAACTGCCCTACAATAAATATCAAATGAAAAGGAGATTAAAGTTATGAAATTTGTATGTCAGGTATGCGGCTATGTTTATGAGGGAGACGCTGCTCCCGAGAAATGTCCCGTGTGTGGTGTGGGTCCTGAGAAATTCTCTGTTCAGTCCGGTGAAAAGACATGGGCTGCCGAGCATGTGGTAGGCGTTGCACAGGGCGTCCGCGAGGACATCATCAAGGATCTGCGCGCTAACTTCGAGGGCGAGTGCTCTGAGGTTGGCATGTATCTTGCAATGGCCAGAGTTGCTCACAGAGAGGGTTATCCCGAGGTTGGCATGTACTACGAGAAGGCCGCTTTTGAAGAGGCTGAGCACGCTGCCAAGTTTGCAGAGCTTCTGGGAGAAGTTGTCACCGATTCCACCAAGAAGAATCTGGAGCTGAGAGTAGATGCCGAGAACGGTGCTACCACAGGTAAGGTTGATCTCGCCAAGAGAGCCAAGGAGCTGGGTCTGGATGCAATCCATGACACCGTACATGAAATGGCAAGAGACGAGGCCAGACACGGCAAGGCATTTGAGGGCCTGCTGAAGAGATATTTTAACTAAGAAAAAAGCCTGATTTTAAAGGATTTCAGAACATAGGGGAATGAATCATTTCTGATTCATTCCCCATATTTGAGCATATACATCAGGATTCCATTGAGGAAAGAAACTCCTCAATGCTTTTCGCCCTCGCCGCCAACTTAACCCATGTGCGCAGGATTGTTTCATCCTTTTGTGTGGTGATCTGCTCTTTCAGCGAGGATGGGACATCGCCCAAGTCGTCGAGAATATCTAAAATGGCTTCGCCTTTCCCCTTGGAGATACCTTGGGTGACACCTTGAGTTAGACCCTTGTCAAATTCTTCTCTCCGTATCCGCTGCTCAATCTCAAAGCTTTTCATATAGGTCAGCCCTACCTCTCTGTCATGCTTCACCGCAGTTACCATCTCATGCAGTCTCTGCAAGTCCTCCGTCTTTGCGTTCTCCTCAGACGTGTGTTCCATGTAGTACAGAAGCTC
>JAIDDH010000060.1 GCA_029055435.1 Acetatifactor sp. | reverse complement strand
GTTTATTTATCTTATGAGCGGGAAGCCTTTTATGGAAAGGAAGATAAGGAGCTGCGCGTCACGTTCGACGAGAATATTCTCTGGAGAAATCAGGCTCTGTCCCTCTGTGCAAATTCTTACGGGATGTCTGTTCTGGAGCCGAAAACTGCGTTGATGGAAATTAAGATTGCCTCTGCTGTGCCTCTCTGGCTATGCAGGCTGCTGTCCGAAAACGCAATTTTTCAGACAGGGTTTTCCAAGTACGGGAGAGCCTATGAGCAGATGTTGACATTGGATGAAAATGAGATTCGGACAGGAGGAAGAAAATATGCTTGACAATATATTCGGAGGAGTTTTCGATTCTGCCTCGCAAAGCGTGATTTCTGTGGGGAACTTTTTGTTGTGTATCGGGGTATCTCTTGTAATTGGCTTGTTTCTGGCGGCGGTACACGGTTACAAGGCTGGACACAGTCAGAGCTTTTTGGCGACGCTGGCGCTGCTCCCGTCGGTGGTGTGCGTGGTGATTATGATGGTAAACGGCAATGTTGGAGCAGGTGTGGCCGTGGCGGGAACCTTCAGTCTGGTGCGTTTTCGCTCAGCGCCCGGGACGGCAAAGGAGATCAGCGCCATTTTCCTCGCCATGGGAGCAGGGCTGATTGCGGGTATGGGCTATCTTGCATATGCGGTGCTCTTTGCGGTTATTTTAGGGGCGGCAGCATTTATTTACAATCGTTTGGGGCAGCGTATAAACAGGTTGGAACAATCTAAGGTTTTGTCTATCACTATTCCGGAGAATCTGGATTACGGGGATGTGTTTGAGGAGATTTTGCAGCAGTTTACGAAGAGCCATGAGCTGATGAATGTGAAGACAAGCAACATGGGCAGTCTGTTCAAACTGACTTATCAGGTGGAATTGCGGGCAGATGTGCGGGAGAAGGAGTTTATCGACAAGCTGCGCTGCAGGAACGGTAATCTGGAGATTATGCTGTCAAAGCGGGAGACTCCGGTGGGCGAGCTGTGAGCGTGCGGAGCCTGACGAAAGTATCGGTGAAAAGTATCAGCGGAAAGTATTAATGGGAAGTGTTAGTGAAAAGAGGCAGAGTCATGAGGAATAAATCGAAAATAAAAAGACTTGCGGTCTTACTGGTATTGTGCAGCTATGTATTGTGCAGTTGTGCTTTGTCCGGCTGCGGCATGGCGGAGAGCGCAAACGCAGAAGAGAACGGAACGGAGTCTGTTGCGGGTACAGGCACTGAGGGCGGGGTGACGATTCTGGATGTATCGGACATGTTCAGCAATCGGGATCGGGAGATTGGCTATGACGAGTCGGAGTGTGTGCGGATTGTCCTGCAGGGAAACACTGCGCAGGCTGATTCTCAGGATGTGAAGATAGCGGGTAATGTGGTGACTGTCACTGCGGCGGGCAGTTATCTGATTTCCGGTACCCTGAAGGGACAGTTGGTGGTTCAGGCGGGCAAAGAGGATAAGATACAATTGATACTGGACGGCGTGAGCATTTCCTGTGAGAGCAGCGCGGCACTGTATGTGGAGCAGGCTGACAAGGTGTTTGTGACGACTGCGGCGGGCAGTGAGAACAGTCTGGAGACCACGGGAGAATATGTGGCTATAGACGATCACAACATTGACGGAGCGATTCATGCCCGGGATGATATCACATTCAACGGAGAGGGCTCCTTGAAGGTGAGTTCTGCTGTGGGTCATGGCATTGTCTGCAAAAATGATCTGGTAATCTCCGGCGGCGATTATGAGATTTCGGCGGGAAAGCATGGACTGCAGGGAAAGGACAGCGTGCGCATTGCAAACGGCAATCTGGTAATCAATGCCGGGACGGACGGTATTCACTCGGGAAATGACGAGGATGAGACGGTGGGCTTTACCTATATTGCGGGCGGAAATATCACGCTTGCGGCGGGGGATGACGGCATCCATTCTGACACGCAGCTTGTGATTGCGGGAGGCAGTATTCAGGTGACTCAGAGCTATGAAGGACTTGAGGGGGCTAGTATCGAAATTGTGGATGGTGAAATCAGCGTGCGTGCGGCGGATGACGGTGTGAATGCCGCAGGCGGCAATGACGGCAGCGGCGGCGAGAAGCGTGATGGCTTTGGCGGGGATCCTTTTGCTGCAAACGCCAATAATGCCATTATCATTTCCGGCGGCAAAATCACGGTGGATGCGGACGGAGACGGCATTGATTCCAACGGCAATTTTTATGTGAATGCAGGCGAAGTCCTTGTCTACGGACCCACAAACGGAGGAAACGGCGCGCTGGATTATAATGGCGAGGCTGTCATCAGCGGTGGTGTGGTCATCGCGCTGGGCGCAAGTCAGATGGCGGAGAATTTCGGTGCGGCTTCCGGGCAGTGTTCTATGTTGGTGAATGTGTCCGGCATGAAGGCTGCAGGCACTGCGGTGGAGCTGAGGGATGCCTCCGGCGCGGTATTGCTGAGCTGCGTGGCGGAGAAGAGCTATAATTCCGTAGTGCTCAGCTGCGGAGATATTCAGGTGGGCCAGACCTACACGGTAATCATGGGCGATGAGACAATGGAAGTGGAGATGACAGAGACCATCTATGGAAACGGCATGGGATTCGGCCACGGAGGCGGCTTTGACCGGGGCAATCCTGACTACGGTAATCCTAACCACGGGAATTTCGATCATAAAGACTTTGATCGTGAAGGTATGGAACCCGGGGGTCCCAGACCGGAAGGCGGCTTCAAAGACCGTGGAAAACTGGGGAATTCTGACGGAAACATACCTTCGTTTCCTGACGGTGAACCGCCTGAGCTTCCTCAGGGGGCAGGCCCGGGCGACGAGGAACCATTACCAAATGAGACTTGACAGAACTGTCTAACGGCATTAGAATAAAATTGTCTAAAGATATTAGACAAGCGAAATCTGCGCGCATTTGGAGCGACGAGGAGGATTCTGATGCAGGAAAACAGATTGGGAATCATGGAAGGGCGGTTTGCGGATATCATATGGGAGCGTGCACCCATCGGGACGGGGGAGCTGGTAAAAATCTGTCTGGAGCGGTTTGACTGGA
>JAIDDH010000006.1 GCA_029055435.1 Acetatifactor sp. | reverse complement strand
GGGCAGCGGAGAAGGTCAGGGCAGCGGCCAGGGAGACGGCCAGGGCAATGGGCAGGGAGCTGGTGCCGGCGCCGGACGGGGAACAGGGAGCAGCGATGCGGCACATGATTATGTCAGTGTCCCCAATGCCATTGCCGACAGCGAAAATCTCACGGGAAATGCGGTAGATCATGACGCTTCAGAGTATTTTCGCGCACAGACCGGTCTGAGCTGGGAGGGGATGCATGTGTCCCATGAGGCAGTCATCGGAAGCTATGAGCGCAACGCCTACGAGGGCATTGCCGCAGGACGTTATCCCAGCGGTATGGAGGATGTGATTAAGAACTATTTTGCAAGCTTTAATTAACTATATTGTAGGAGGCGACAAAGCTATGAGCGAATTGGACAGGGGCAGATTACAGGACCCGGCCTATATGGCGCAGCAGATTGCTGCCTGTGAGGCGGAGATACAGAAAGGGATTATCGGACAGCGGGAAATCATCCGTCAGGTGATATTGGCTATGCTCACGGGGGGCAATGTGCTTTTGGAAGGTATGCCGGGGCTGGGGAAAACCAGGTTGGTCAGCACCATCGGAAAGGTTTTTGACCTGTCGTTCAAGCGGATTCAGTTTACTCCGGATTTGATGCCCAGCGATGTGACCGGCACGAATATCATTGTCAAGAATGAGAAGGGCAGCTCCTTTTCCTTTGAGCGGGGGCCGATTTTTGCCAATCTGATTCTGGCGGATGAAATCAACCGTGCTACTCCGAAGACCCAGTCGGCTTTGCTGGAGGCCATGCAGGAGCACACGGTGACGGTGGGAAATGACAGTCACGGGCTGGAGGAGCCGTTTTTTGTATTGGCTACCCAGAACCCAATCGAAAACGAGGGGACTTATCCGCTGCCGGAGGCACAGTTGGACCGTTTTATGTTCAAGATTCTGGTGCGTTTTCCTTCTAAAGAGGAATTGAAGGGAATCGTGGCTCTCACCGAGGGGAGCAGTGCGGTAGAGATTCAGAAAAAAATGGACGGAGAGGGACTGCTTGCGGCCAGAGCTCTGGTGAATCAGATTCCTGTGGCGGATGCGGTGATGGATTATCTGCTGGATATCGTCATGGAGACTCATGCCGGGAATCCCCATATCAGAGAGGGCGCAAGCCCCAGAGCGGCTCAGGCGCTGATTCGGGCCTCGAGGGCGAAAGCCTTTCTGGAGGGACGTCTGAATGTCTCGTTTCAGGATGTGGAGGAGATGGCCTGTCCGGTGCTCAGACATCGCATCATCCCCAGCTTTGACGCCATCAGCGAGGGAGTTACAGAGGATATGATTATTCAGCGGATTCTGGCTGCAAAAAAATCATAAAAAAGAAATCATAGAAAAAGCCACGAGAGGGTGAGGATATGATGCTGGATGCTGCATTTTTTGATACGTTATCCAGGCTTCGGCTGGCCATGGGGCACAGGTCTTCCATGAATCTGACGGGAAACCGCAAGTCCATGCAGAAGGGCTCCTCCACGGAATTTTCGGATTTCAGGGAGTATATGCCCGGGGATGATATACGCCGCATTGACTGGAATGCCTACGGACGGCTGGACAGGCTCTATGTGAAGGAATACATGGAAGAGAAGGAGGCTGTGGTCTCTATTCTGATTGACAGCAGCGCCTCCATGGATTACGGAAGCAGGAAAAAGAGCGAGCTGGCCTGTATGCTGGCGGCGGCTTTGGGCTACATGGGGCTTAATAATATGGATCGGGTGGTTCTCTACGATATGCAGAGAATGCAGTATCCCTTTGCGGCTTCCGGGGGAAAACGGGCTCTGCCCAGGATGACGGACTGGCTGGAGCAGCGGGTCTTCGACGGGAAAGTAGATATCGGGGAGGCTGTCAGCCGTCTTCCGCTGAAGGGGCCGGGAGTGACGGTCATCATCAGCGATTTTCTGCAGGAGGCCTTTCTGGAGAACGAACAGGAGGCGGTGGGGAAGCTTTTGCGTTTTCTGGACTACCGCAGACAAAAGGCGGTGTTTTTGCATGTGCTGGCGGGAGAGGAGCTTTCCGTGGGACTCACGGGCACCCGGAATCTGATTGATATGGAGGAGGAGAGCACGCTGCGGCTCACTTTGGACGCCGGGAGTATCCGCGTGTATGAGCGGGCGCTGCAGGCTTTTTTGTCCGGGCTTCGGCGGGAGTGCGCGAGGACAGGGGCGTTCTATGCGGTGTGCAGTACGGAAACGGATTTTCATCAACTGATTTTTCAGGATTTAAGGATGTTATATGATATTTGAGAGTTTATGGCCGCTGTTTTTTCTGGCAGCGGTTCCGATTATCATAATTTTATATCTGCTGAAGCCAAAGGGACTGGACTATCGGATATCCTCCAATCTGCTCTGGAAGAAGCTGTTAAAGAATGAGCAGTCGCGGACTTTTTTCGAGAAGTTTGTCCACAATATTCTGATGTATCTGCAGATTTTGACCGTGGCTCTGCTGGTGGTGGCTCTGATGTCGCCTTTTGTCAGGATGGATGGGCATGGCGGCGGAAGGAAGGTACTGCTTATTGACACCAGCGGGAGCATGCAGCATGTGGGAGCTTCGGGGAAGAGCCGTCTGGAGGAGGCGGTGGAGCAGGCCTGCGAGTATGTGCGGACTGCGGAGAACACACAGTTTTCCGTTGTCACGGTGGATGCTGTGGGCGTGAAGCTTCTGGCGGTGGATATCTCGGATGCGGAGAGTCTGACGGATACTTTGCGGAAGCTGGAGTGCAGTGACGGCGGCGGAGACCTTACTATGGCGCAGGGGATTCTGGACACGCTGGCGGGGGACAATGCCCAGGGGCG
>JAIDDH010000059.1 GCA_029055435.1 Acetatifactor sp. | reverse complement strand
GCGGACTGTAAATCCGTCACACAGAAACACCGCAGGTTCGAGTCCTGCCCCATCCACTTTACGTTTGCGTGTCCGAGAGGCTTATGGTGCCACCCTGCTAAGGTGGTGTGCGGCAACGCACCGAAGGTTCGAATCCTTCCGCAAACGCTTCAGAGCCGGGATGAAATGCCCGGCTTTATCAGTCTATATCCTCCGGGAGCTGGCTTGGTGTAAAACTAACATTGGTATTATTAGTTAGTCGCATAATTTTACAGCCTCTTTTTTTCTTAACATTTAAGAAGGTTTGGGTTACAATATATAAAAAATCTGCAGCCGGAAGAAATGAAAGGAGCTATGTGTAGTGTTGAGCTTAGCCAGATTCAAGCAACACAGTTTTCACGACAGCATAATAACCAAATGCTGGAATCATAACAGCTATTCCTGCCTTCGGGGTGAATTTTCGGAAGATGAAATCGAAAGGAGCGGCTGCAAATACTTTTTCTTCAGTTTTGATTCTGCTGATTCACGGCTTCCCGAAATGGATGATGCAGAGATTATTTCTTTTGAGATCAACGAGAGGGATGGCGCAAAAAAAGGCTATTCTGTCAGAATTTGTGTGGAGAACGATGGATTTATAGCTGTGGAGTTTGGGTGTAAATATGTCTCTTTCAGCGTATTTAAATACGAGGGCATATCCTATCGCAATGTGTATGGAACGGCAGAATATGATACAATCATGGAAACTCTGAAATATGTTTTAGATGAAGCATACCGTACAGAAAAAGTGTATCTTTACCTGCCGGAGGGATTTGTCCTGTATACAGAGACTTATAGGGAATTTACAACTTTTCTGCAAAAATGCACCATCAGACGGGATGGACAGGCGGTGTATGAGTATCTGTGTACCTATAATCATGTGCCTTTTTGTGAATTCATATATCACAGGAACGGGCATCGTTATTATCCGTTTCATACTGGCTGGTGTGGCATCAGCTATATAGATGTGGATACACTGGAAGTTTACAACTATCTTCCGGAGGGTTATGCGCATGATATCGATTCTCTGTGTGGTGAATCTTTGGTTATCACGGATATTCACTATGACCGGGAAAGCGGCCTGATTGCCTATGGCGGGTGTTTGTGGGAAAGCCCCGGCAATGTTATGGTGGGAGATTTTTCCTGTGTGTCAAACTGTGGGTATCCGCTGGAGGACATGCGCACATTGATTGACCCTGATTATGAAAAGTATCGTAAGTTGGATTTTGAATCCTGGGGCGGGGGAAAGCTTTCGCTAAAATGTGGAGAAATGTCTGTGTCTGTTGATGCTGATGAAATCAAAAGATTATTGAGGAGCCACGCCGGGACACCATGACAGGTAAAAGGCCGCTTGTGGCATAATCATAAGGATATCTTATAGCACACATATTTGCCGATACAGCGAAAACCACAGGCAAGCGCGTAGGAAGAAACACAGAAAAAGCAGAGGATTGAAATGGTCACGCCGGACCATAACAGTTCAGGCACCCTCTACTTTAGAGTTTTACGGTTGTATATCAATCAAAGGTAGAGCACTCGGCTTATCCTGAGTTGTTGTAGGTTCGAGCCCTACTCGGGGAGCTAAACCTGCCGCTGGAGGCGGCGCAAAGCGCCAAAGGAATGGCGCTTGGGAAAGCCCGTAAACATCAGCGTTTACGGGCTTTTTCTGAGAGAAGAAACGGCTTATAAAAGCAGAAAGAAAAAACACCTGCGAAAGCAGGTCAGTAACTATTAACTGAAATAACGGGGAACCGGAGAAGTGTGTTGTTCAGCAGGCAGATATTGGAACATGATCTGATAGTCCAGGTCTGCCACGGGTGTACCTTTGGTAAGAGTAAGGAGCTGGGGGTGAGCTATTCATTCCATAATTCGTTGAACAGGTCGTTAGCAGATGTGAAGATGTCGGCCTCGTCAACCCCAAAAGGCTGATTGGGAAGAAAATTTTACCATCATATGGGGAATGGAGCGGGATATTGAATGCTTTTCTAATAATACGGAGCATTACTGAAAACCGAGAGTATTAAGCGAGGCATAACTTATGCATTTATGGAAATTACGAAATAAGCCGTAAATGTTTTCAAAATTGGAAATTTTTTGAGTGTTAATGTGATTGGATTATTTGCATGATCAATGGTTTAATGATATACTTGTCTCAATAAATTAAGGGAAATGGCGGAAGTACATACCAGAAAGGAAATAAATATATGCAAGAGCAATGCCTGGCGCAGCGTACCGCAGACAAGTTGAGAAATTTGATACTTACCGAAAAAATATATAAGTTTGGGGATAAGCTTCCAAATGAAAATGTGCTTTCCGGGGAACTAAGTGTCAGCAGAACAACGCTTCGGGAAGCTGTCCGTATTCTGATCTCAGAGGGATTGCTGAATGTTCAAAGAGGGAAAGGTACTTTTGTTGTAGAGCATTTGGAGCGTCATGCGGATAGTGGGATTGACCTGCAGGAAATAAGCAGCAAAAAAGTGACCTTGCGGGATTTATATGAAACAAGGATGATTTTTGAACCGGAAGCAGCTGCTTTGGCATGTATAAGAGCCAGTGATGAAGAAATTGCGCATATATTAAAATTAGGGGAACAATGTCAAAAGAATTTAAAGAAAAGCCATACAGGTGAACAGAGAATAGAATCGGAGATTGCCTTTCATGGAGCGCTTATCAAGGCATCTCACAATGAGTTTATCGGACAGTTTTTACCGGTATTGACTGCAACGATAGAAAAGACCTTTGATTTGGATCATAATCTTCATATTATTGCGAAAGATGCATATGAAGACCATGCTATGATCATGAAGTTTTTAGAGCAGCGGAATCCGGAAGCTGTTAAATGCGCAATCAAGATTCACTTGAATAACGCAATGCTTACAGAAGAACTAGAAAAATGATATGAATAAATGGGGGCTGCCACACTGTAATAGGTGTGGCATTTTTTATTCTGTCTGAAAAGAGAAATTGTATTGACAAGATATCCAAAGCGTTGTATAGTTGTCATACAACATTAAATATGATGTCATATCGCACAAGGAGGTTATTATGAGTAACGCAAAAATTTATTATCAGGAAGACTGTAATCTAAGCCTTTTAGAAGGAAAGACGATTGCAGTTATCGGCTATGGAAGTCAGGGACATGCACATGCCCTGAATGCAAAGGAATCCGGATGTAATGTTATTATTGGTCTTTATGAAGGGAGTAAATCATGGGCAAAAGCAGAAGCGCAGGGTTTTGAGGTCTATACAGCAGCAGAAGCAGCTAAAAAAGCTGATATTATCATGCTTCTGATTAACGATGAACTGCAGGCTGATATGTATAAGAAAGATATTGAGCCAAACTTAGAAGAAGGCAACATGTTGATGTTTGCACATGGTTTCAATATTCATTTCGGTTGTATCACACCACCTAAGAATGTTGATGTTACTATGATTGCTCCCAAAGGACCTGGACATACGGTAAGAAGTGAGTATCAGGCAGGTAAAGGTGTTCCATGTTTGGTAGCTGTGGCGCAGGATGCTACCGGAAAAGCATTAGAGCGTGCGCTGGCTTATGCGGCGGCAATCGGCGGCGCAAGAGCGGGCGTTTTGGAAACAACTTTCCGTACAGAAACCGAAACAGACCTTTTTGGCGAGCAGGTTGTTTTATGCGGCGGTATCTGTGCATTGATGCAGGCTGGTTTTGAAACGCTTGTTGAAGCAGGATACGATGCGAGAAATGCTTATTTTGAATG
>JAIDDH010000058.1 GCA_029055435.1 Acetatifactor sp. | reverse complement strand
AGCAGCTCTTCTGGCAGCACGTGCAGCTCCTCCGGATGTTCTTCCGGGAGCACTTCGAGAGGAAACCAGATTGTTGTCAAGAACGGCGGAACAAGCCTTGCATCGGCTGTGAAGAGCGCAAAGAGCGGAACTACCATCGTCATCGACGGCACTGTAAAGTCGGGGGCAGTTTCCCTTCCTGCAGGCGTACATATTTCCGGCAAAAATAATGCTACCATAGATTTCTCCCAGACTTCCGGCAGCTCGGGAAGAGGTATCACGCTCTCCGGCAACGGAAGTACGATTGAGAATATTACGGTGAAAAATGCGTCCGACAACGGCATCTTTATCAGCGGCTCTAACAACACCTTCAAAAATGTGGTATGCTGCTATAACAAGGACGCCGGCTTCCAGGTTTCCAACGGCGGCGCAAACAATAAGTTCTATAGCTGCACCTCTCACCACAATGCAGACGCCAAGGGTGAAAATGCGGACGGATTTGCCGTGAAGCTTCACTCGGGTACAGGCAATTATTTTGAGAATTGTGTAGCGGAGTACAACAGCGATGATGGCTGGGACTGCTATGCTGCACACGGCGCTGTGAAGCTCGTGAATTGTAAGGCAAATTACAATGGCTACTGCGACGGCATCTACGGCGATGGCAATGGCTTCAAGATGGGCGGTGTGGACAACAAGACCAGCGGTGTGGCAGCACATCTCGATCCCCTCAACCATGAGCTGATCGGCTGCAGCGCAGTTGGAAACTATGCCAACGGTTTCGACAGAAACAATCAGAACGGCGTTGTCACCATGAAAAATTGTACTGGAGATTCCAATAAGGGCAAGAATTACAACTGGCCGCTGAAGGGTAAGCCCTCGGCACTGGGTTATGAAGTGACCTTCGGCAAGGCTATTATTCAGGACTGCATTTCCAAAAACGGCAAGAATAATATTGCCGGAGCAACGTTAAAGGGTACATGCGTAGGCTTTTAAAGGATAAACAGGATAAGTGAAATATAGGGCGCGGCGGGATTTCCCGTTGCGCCTTTGCTGTATTTGGCAAATAGAAGTGCTGTTTGAATTGCTATTTGAGTCAAAATATGTCATAATGTGCGTATAGTGAGAAAATGGTGGTAGACAAATGGATAAGCTGAACTATTTTAATTATTGTTCTTTGGTTATATTGGTGGTTCTGACAGCAGTGATTTTGTCGCGCCGTATGCTGCGGGGCAGAAGGAACCGTTATTTCTGGAATCTTTTGCTGGTAGTTTTGTGCAGCGTTATTTTCGATATTCTGGCAGTGTATCTGGACAACGGCGCAGGGGTTAATGTGCTGGAGAAATATGTGGCGCATGGGGGATATCTGATTTTACATAATCTCTCTGTGCCGGTCTATGTCATCTATCTTGCGTGTCTCACCGACAATATGTATAAGCTCAGGGACAATGTCTGGGTTCAATTACTTCTGATCGCGCCCTTTGCCTGTGTGTTGGTGATGATACTCACCACGCCTTTTTTCCGCATGATATTTTATATTGACAAAAACGGACAGTATATCAGAGGTCCCTGGTATGGGGTGCTCTATCTGGTGGCGACGTTTTATATCGGGCTGGGCGTTATCTATGCCCTGCGGTGCCGCAGGCTGTTTACCAGAGGACAGCTTTTATCCATGCTGGCAGTATTTCCGTTGATGCTGATAGCTTGGTGCGTACAGATTGTGGAGCCGGGGATGCGCATCGAGATGTTTGCCCACACGATGGGAATCTTGTTTATCCTTCTCATGGTGCAGAAACCGGAAGAGCGCACGGATTCCGCGACGGGCTTCGGAAAGCCTTCGGCCTATGTCACAGATGTGGAGCAGGCTGTCTATAATAAGCGTCCTATCAGGATTCTCTTGATTAATATTTTGAATTATCGGCTTCTTCTGGATGTTCTGGGGTATATGAGCACAAAAGAACTGATGAATCTGGTGGCGGAGCGGATTGCGCAGACATGCCGGACGGAATTGCCCAAGGCGGATCCTTATTATCTGGACAGAGGCAGATTTTGTCTGATTGTGGGCAGAGAAAACTTTCACAGGCTGGACAGTGCGGCGCAGGCTCTCAATGAGATGTTGAAGGAAGATATTTATATGCAGGATATGAACATTAATCTGCAGTCAAATCTCTGTATTCTCCGCTGTCCCGAGGATTTTGGCGATCTGAAGAGTATTTTGGCATTCAGCAACGAGTTTGAGGAATATGAAAAAACGGGCAAGGTGTTCTATGCGGAGGAGATATTGAATGATGGCCGTTACATCATTAAAGATATTGAGAATATTATTGAGAATGCCATGACCAATGAGGGGATGAGTGTGTATTATCAGCCCATCTATTCTGTGGAGGAGAAGCGTTTTGTCTCTGCGGAGGCGCTGCTTAGGCTGAATGATGAGGAGTATGGGCATATTTCCCCGGAGCTTTTTATTCCGGTGGCGGAGAAGAACGGCGTCATCCATCGAATTGGCTCGTTTGTGCTGGAGGAGGTCTGCCGCTTTATTGCCAGCGAGGAGTTTCAGAAGCTGGGTATGGATTACATCGAGGTGAATCTGTCGGTTGCTCAGTGTATGCGGAACAATCTGGCAAATGAGATTTTGGGGCTGCTGGAGAAGTATCATGTGCGCCCGGATCAGATCAATCTGGAGATCACGGAGACGGCGGTTGCCGATTCTCAGAATATTATGGCCGAAAATGTCCGCATTCTGGCGGAGGCGGGTATTCCCTTTTCGCTGGATGATTTTGGAACGGGCTATTCCAATATACGGAGGATGGCGACACTTCCCCTGAATATTGTGAAGCTGGACAAGACCTTCACGGATCTGGAGGAGAATCCCCGGCTGGAGATTGTGGTGCGAAATACCGTCAGGATGATAAAGGATATGCAGATGAAGATCGTGGTGGAGGGCATAGAGACGGAAGAGATGGCAAAACAGTTCTCGGATATGAAGTGCGATTATATTCAGGGATTTTATTATTCCAGACCGCTCACAAGGGAGCAATTTGTGAGCTTTATCAGTCAGGCGCAATAAATAATCAATATAATAAATGAAAAATTATAAATTATGAAAAGAAAGAATTCTGTATTTTTATTATTGGCGGCGGTCATCTGGGGCGTCGCCTTTGTCGCGCAGAGCGCAGGAATGGAATATGTGGGAGGCTTTACTTTTAACTGTATCCGCAGCCTTTTGGGCGGTGTGGTTTTGCTGCCCGTTTTTTTGCTGCATAGGGAAAAGGGTCAGGGGAGTTTTTGGAAGCGCAATAAGACTTTGTTGACTGGCGGCATCTGCTGCGGCGTGGTGCTGAGCATTGCGTCCAATCTGCAGCAGCAGGGCATCCGCTACACTTCTGTGGGAAAGGCCGGATTTATCACGGCGCTCTATATCGTTCTGGTGCCGTTCTTTGGTCTGTTTCTCCACAAAAAGGTGGGCAGGCTCGTATGGATTGGGCTGCTTTTTGCGGTGTCAGGCCTGTATTTTCTCTGTATGGACGGGCAGTTTACAGTAGGTCGGGGAGATCTGCTGATGTTGTTGTGCGCCGCAGTTTTTGCGGTGCATATTCTGGTTGTAGATCATTTTGCACCGCTGGTGAACGGTGTGGTGCTGAGCTGTGTCCAGTTTTTCACTTGCGGCGTGCTGTCCGGGATTCCCATGCTGCTGTTTGAGCAGGTGAGCATGGAGGCGCTGGCGGGAGCGGCAGTGCCGATTCTCTACGCCGGCGTCATGTCCTGCGGCGTGGCTTACACGCTTCAGATCGTGGGGCAGAAGAATATGAACCCCACGGTGGCATCCATGATCTTAAGTCTGGAGTCTGTGGTCTCTGTGCTGGCGGGCCAGCTTATTTTGCAGCAGAGGCTCACAGACAGAGAGCTTCTGGGATGTGGTCTGATGTTTGTGGCAGTGGTGCTGGCACAGCTCTGACTTTACTGCTTTTTCATTCCGGCGCGTTTGCGCAGGGTAGGGTCGAGAATCTTTTTGCGGATGCGCAGATGCTCGGGGGTGATCTCCAAAAGCTCATCGGTGTCGATGAAGTCCAGCGCCTGCTCCAGAGACAGGATTTTGGGCGGGGTGAGTCTCAGTGCTTCATCGGCGGAGGAGGAGCGGGTGTTGGTCAACTGTTTTTTCTTGCAGACATTGATTTCGATGTCCTCACTGCGCCCGGTCTGTCCAACCACCATGCCGGAGTACACCTTCTCGCCCGGACCGATAAAGAGGAGGCCACGCTCCTGGGCATTGTAGAGGCCGTATGTGATGGCTTCCCCGGCCTCGAAGGCTATTAGGGAGCCGAGCCTGCGGTACTGGATTTCACCTTTATAGGGAGCGTAGCCGTCAAACACGGTGTTTAAAATGCCGTTACCCTTGGTGTCGGTGAGAAATTCTCCGCGGTAGCCGATGAGACCTCTGGCGGGAATGGAGAATTCCAGGCGGGTGTAGACGCCGCCGGAGATGCTGCCCATGTTGCGCAGTTCTCCCTTCCTCTGTCCCAGCTTCTCGATGACGGCCCCGGCATACTCATTGGGCACATCGATATAGGCCAGCTCCATGGGCTCCAGCTTATGGCCGTTTTCGTCCTCCTTATAGAGGACTTCGGCCTTGCTCACCGCGAACTCAAAGCCTTCGCGGCGCATATTTTCGATTAATACGGACAGATGCAGCTCGCCGCGTCCAGATACTTTAAAGCTGTCCGCCTGCTCAGTCTCCTCCACCCGCAGGGACACGTCCGTGTTTAACTCGCGGAAGAGCCTGTCCCGCAGATGGCGGCTGGTGACAAATTTGCCTTCCTGTCCGGCCAGAGGGGAGTCGTTTACCATAAACTGCATGGCGATAGTGGGCTCACTGATTTTCTGGAAGGGGATGGGAGTGGGGCTCTCGGGAGAGCAGAGGGTATCTCCGATATGGATATCTGCGATGCCGGAGATTGCCACGATGGAGCCGATGGAGGCCTCCTTTACTTCCACTTTATTCAGACCGTCAAACTCATAGAGCTTGCTGACTTTTACTTTCACCTGTTTGTCGGGCTCGTGGTGATTGCAGATGACCACGTCCTGATTCACCCGGATGACGCCGTTGTCCACTTTGCCCACGCCAATCCGGCCCACATATTCATTGTAGTCGATGGTGCTGATAAGCACCTGTGTGCCCTCCTCGGGATCGCCCTCGGGGGCGGGGATATAGTCGAGAATGGTTTCGAACAAAGGCTCCATGCTGTTTCCGGGTTCTCCCGCATCCATGGATGCGACGCCGGATTTGGCGGAGGCGAACACAAAGGGGCAGTCTAACTGGGAATCGTCCGCATCCAGCTCCAAAAACAGTTCTAATACTTCGTCCACCACCTCGTCGGGTCTCGCTTCGGGACGGTCAATTTTATTGATACAGACAATGACGGGGAGCTTTAATTCCAGAGCTTTCCTCAGAACGAACTTGGTCTGGGGCATGGCACCTTCGAAAGCGTCCACCACAAGGATGACGCCGTTTACCATTTTCAGCACGCGCTCTACCTCGCCGCCGAAGTCCGCGTGGCCGGGAGTGTCGATAATGTTTATCTTCGTATTTTTATAGGTCACGGCGGTATTCTTGGAGAGAATGGTGATGCCGCGCTCGCGCTCGATGTCGTTGGAGTCCATGACGCGCTCTGCAACCTCCTGATTTTCTCGGAACACGCCGCTCTGTTTGAGTAGTTCGTCCACCAGCGTGGTTTTTCCGTGGTCTACATGGGCG
>JAIDDH010000057.1 GCA_029055435.1 Acetatifactor sp. | reverse complement strand
CCCCGCTGCCGGTAAATCCCAGACCTTCCTCGGTGGTGGCCTTCACGCTCACCTGCCGCACATCAATCTGCAGCGCTTTGGCAATATTTTCCCGCATGGTGTCAATATGGGGGCGCATCTTAGGAGCCTGGGCGATGATGGTTGCGTCAATATTCTCGACAAGGAACCCTTCCTGCTCCAGCAGCGCTCCGACCCTCTCCAAAAGCTTCATGGAATCCGCTCCCGCATAGGCAGGGTCTGTGTCCGGAAACTGCTTGCCGATATCCCCCAGCGCCGCGGCCCCCAGCAAGGCGTCCATAATGGCATGCAGCAGTACGTCCGCATCCGAATGTCCTAAAAGCCCCTTCTCCCATGGAATCTTCACCCCGCCTATGATCAGATCTCTGCCCTCCACAAGTCTGTGGACATCATATCCCATTCCGACTCTCAAATTTATATTCCTCCATTCCGATCTTAATACCGGCATCTAGCGGCCTGCCGCAAATCCCATCAGCTCCTGTGCCGAATCATACACAAGCACTGTGTAGGCTCCGTCCTCATAGACAATCCGCCCGTTTTTGACAGTCTCCGCATCCGCCGCCTCGCGGATCTCCTCCGCGGTGAGCAGCAAAAACACCTCGCCTGTAGCATATCCATCTTCATAATATTTCATCGGAGAGGACCACTGAAAATATTCCAGATGCTCCGCATCCCCCACATTGGCGATCTCCACCGCCCCGTCGGTCAGCTCCGTGATGATATTGGCATTCCAATAGCTGGCATAACCGAAACGATAATCATGGGTCTCCAAAAACGCCGCCACTTCCCGCCTGTCCGCATTCTTGTCCACTGTGAGATAAGACAGCACTGTCTTTCCCGTTGCCAGAGACAGGCACAGCACCAACAGCAGACTCACCGCCAGCCGGTCAAAGTACCGCTCCTCCTGCTCCAGATAAAAGCACAGCATGGGCAACACAAAAATAAATATCGTAATATAATATCTGGGCACCATTGTGCTGGTCGTGAACACAAACACGAACAGATTCAGTCCCAGACTTACCGCCAGGAAAATGCTGACAAACAGCCGCTGTCCACGGCTTCCCTTTCCCGCCAGGAAACTGCAATATCCCAGAACGCCGATCAGCACAAAGGCCGCCAGCGTAACCACGCCCCGCAGAGAAATCACACCCCTGTCCGGAATGTAGCCGAAGAGCATCAACAGACTCCCGATGGCGTTCTGTACCCGCTCAAAAAGCACGCCCTGATACACCGCGATAAAATTGGTGGCATCATAGGTCTGAAACACATACTGTCTGCTCACATAAATCACATTTACAGCATAACCTGCCACACTGCCGAAAGCCCCCAGCAGACTGTAACCGAAATACTTCATAGCGGAACATTTCCACAACGGTTTCCACTGCTGTTTTCCGTTCTCCGCCGTCAGATTCCGTCGAAGCTGCTCAAACTCCGAAGAGCGCAGCAGATAAATCAGCCCCGCCAGCGCCAACGGACACTGTAATGCCAGAAGATACCGCACACCGGACACGCCGCACACCAGAGCCAGCGCCAGATAGCAAACCACCCACGCTACACGTCTGCCCCGGCCCACACTTTTTGTACTGCCTGCAAGGCGCAGATACAGTCCAAAGAAAAAGAATACGATTATCACATGGAACAGATAGGTATTTCCCATTGCCATGTGAGTCATCATAGTCTCCGAGAAGGGCAGCAGCAAAATCGCCGAGCTGGCTATCACAAGCCCCCGTCTCACCCGAAGCGGCTTCATACAATAATAATAAGAACCAAGCATCAGCACATAGGACACTATATTGGTGACTGCCCGAATCACATGCCAGCTCCCGCCTGTCCAAAACAGCGGCCCCATGATCCAATGTGTATACAGGAACCGGAACTCTGTGGAATAATACCAGTCCGGCGTGGCAAAGAAATGTCCGTCCTCCGCCAAGAGTCTGGAGAACATCATCTCCGCCGCCATATCCGAATCCAGCCAGTTGTCATGGCAGAACAGATTCAGAAATACCAACAGCAAAAAGCTCAGTCCCACCACAAAATAAGGGCCATATTTCACAAATTTTGCTCTCAACCGTCACTCCTCCTGTCCGAAGCCTTCTCCCTTCTGCGCCGGGGCGCTCCGTACCCGAAGGCCGTCTCCCATTTGCCCCTGCCGTTCTGTTTTCCGCGCTCCTCTCTTAAATTCCTGCCGCCCAATCTGTCTCCATCGCCATGCCTGTTCCGATTGTTACGGCCCTCCATATCACTTCGCCTGCTCCGGCCATCTCCGTCACCGCGTCTGCCTCGACCATCTCCGCCACTCTGTCGGCCACGGACTCCAAACCTTCCCCGGTCATCCCATCTGCCCCGGCTGTTGCGGTCATTCTGCTTTCCGCGCTCGTTCCGACCGCTCCGATAGCTGTCCGCCTGGATTTCCTCGCCTTTGTCACCCACCTGATATTTGAGCATGGCTGCGGCCAGCTCCAGCGCATCGCACTCTTCTTCCTCCAGCTTACGCTGCAGAAAACTCTTCATCAGCTCTATATCCTCATGCTCGTGAAGCTCCCACGCCTGATTGAGATACTTGTCCGCCTTGGCCTTCAGCACCTTCGCCGCCCCGGGAAGCTTTTTCTCCTCCACCGTCGTCCGGCAGACCCGCTCGATGTCACGAATCTTAAACAGCTCCCTCCCGCACACAAAGGTGAAGGAACGCCCCGTCTTGCCCGCACGCCCCGTCCTGCCGATGCGATGCACATAATACTCTATATCCTGCGGAATATCATAATTGATGACTGCCTCCACATTGTCCACATCAATGCCGCGGGCCGCCACATCCGTGGCAATCAGAATATTCGTGCTGCCGCCCCGAAAACGGCCCATAACCACATCCCGCTGATGCTGCGCCATATCTCCATGCAACCCTTCCGCCTGATAACCGGCCTTTTTCAAAACCTCCGCAAGCTCGTCCACCTTCTTTTTGGTGTTGCAGAAAATCAGGCATAATCTGGGCTGATAATAATCCAACAGCCGAACGCAGGCGGCGTCCTTGTCCTGGCTCCTGATGCGGTAAAATTTCTGACTCACCAGAGGAATAGTCAGTTCCTTTGCCGCCACCCTCACCATGCGGGCATCTTTCTGAAATTGTCCTGTTATCTCCAGAATGGGCTGAGGCATAGTGGCGGAGAATAATGCCGTCTGATGTTCTCCGGGAATCTGTCCCAGAATCGCCTCCATATCCTCACGAAACCCCATGTTGAGCATCTCGTCCGCCTCGTCCAGCACCACCATATTCACATCATCCAGCCGGATAGTGTGACGGCGCATATGATCCATGACTCGCCCCGGCGTGCCCACGACAATCTGTACGCCTCGAAGACCCGCAATCTGCCTCCCGATATCCTGCCCGCCGTAAACAGGCAACACCTTGATCCCGTGCATATATTTTGACAGCTTGCGCAGCTCTTCCGCCGCCTGGATGGCTAACTCCCTGGTGGGGCAGAGAATGATAGTCTGCAGCTTTTTTAAATTCGGGTCACATTTCTGAATAGCAGGAATGCCGAAGGCCGCCGTCTTACCCGTGCCGGTCTGCGCCTGCCCGATAATATCCTCGCCCTGCAGCAAAACAGGAATGGCCTGCTGCTGAATCGGACTGAGCTTCTCAAATCCCATCTCCCGAATTGCTCTGATGATACGGGCATCCAAAAGAGGCTCGATATCCTCCAGCGTCTGTGCCTCAATATTATCATTTTCAATCTGTTTCATATCTTCCATATTGGTTCTCAATTTCCTCTCCCGGCTTTGTCAGCCGATAACGGGCGTCACGCCCTCGCCGCAGGCTCTGCGGACTGCGCACATAAAAATGGAGAAATCACACACTTCCGTTGATTCCTCCACCGCGTCCAACCGCAATCTATAATACTGTATAGCCCTTGGTTTCCAGACAGGCCTTCACTTCCATGATGTCCTCACAGTGGAAAACCATAATGGGCTTACCTGAATCACGGTTAAAGGATAAATACAGATAGTCCACGCTGATATTGCTGTCAACAAGCAGAGTGAGCATCTTATTCAGATTTCCCACCTCATCCTCGACCTCCACGCCGATGACCTCTGTCTGTCGGCAGATAAATCCTGCGTTTTGAAGCGCCTCCGAGGCTCCCTCCGGGTCTGATACCACCATGCGCACAATGCCGTACTCTGCGCTGTCGTTGGTGACCGAACCCAGGATATTAATCTCCTGCTTCAGCAAAATCTCCGTAATTTTCTGCATAGTACCTTTTCTGTTTTCTGCATAAATAGAAACCTGTTTCATGATTCCACTCCTCTTTTCCCTTTATATCCTCACTTCATATGTGAATTCTGTGATCTACACTGCCCCATGGAACCAGAGCACCTTACAATATTCGTATTGTCTGTCACGTTTCATGGTATGAGGCGTCCCGGCCGGAATCATAAATGCCATCCCCGGCTCCAAGACAAGCTCCTCTCCGTCAATCAACGCCATCCCGCGTCCTTCCAATACGAAAAAGCCCTCTTGATCCTCGTGAGCCGTCGCCTTACCATACTCGTCAAACCAATAGACCGAAATACCCATACGGCATCCGTTCACACAGCCGTGACGCTCGTCCAACAATGTATAGCCGACCCGTTTTCCCTCCTGTGCCGCCACTTCTTCAAATCTCACATAAGGTACCATATCCCAGCCTCCCATCATACATCCAATATCGACTCAAGCTGCATCTCTTATTCATTATCTTACATATGCCGTCTCAGAACATTGATACCAGTATACTATGAATCCGTTCAAACCGCAAGCGACAGTTTAAACTGAGCAAGGCGCACCTAAAAAATCGAGTGCACACATACTATAATATGTTGTACACTCGATTCAACAAAATTTATACTGTCACTGCAAATACTTGCTGATATCCTTGGGCACCCACGCCGCATAGGTCATAGTGCCGTCCTCATTTAAGGTAAAAGTCGTGATTACCAGATCCTTCATGCCGTCTTCACTGGAGCTATAACCGTTAATATGCGGCACTCCCACTGCGTAAGACTCAGAATTATAATATTTCGCATTAAATGTTGCCGTGCCTCCCGCGGTATCGGTCTCTTCCTTACTTACATGATATGGCGGTATGACATACTTGCCATCTTTATCAACACTTACAGTCTGCACCGTATGTTCCAGCCGCACACAATAATCCGCAATATTCTCCGATGTGAGTCCCCTTGCCCACTCCATGGCATCCTTAGCAGGCTGCGGCACATCGACAATCTCCTCCTCTTCGCCATTTCCAGACAACTTACTATCTATTTCTTCAATCAGCGCCTGTGCTTTCACCGGGTCTGCCAAAGAAGCATCCACTTTCAATTCAAACAATGCGTTTAACCCTTTATATTCTGTGTTTCGGGAAATGCTTCCATCTGTCTCATTGTAGTGATAGCAGAGACTATCATAAAAGGCGTTATCCGTAATGCACAAATACAGCTTTCTGTCCGCGAAACATTCAATATTATCACACTCTAACAGTCTGTAAAGAACGCCGTCTTCCACAAACTCACTGTAATTTCCACAGAGGGTTGCCGCATTATACAGCCCCGGATTCAGCCCGCCTATAAGGGGTGACACAAAATAATTTCCCTGCTCTGCATCCATGGCAGTGCCATCCTCCTTTGCAATCGCCACTGCACAATAGGTTCTGTCATCTCTCACCTCGCCGTTTGAAATGTGTTTCTTTTCCGTTAAATCCTTGCCGGATACAAGTCCCAGCATGGTCACCTTATAACCGCCAAAGCTCTGGCTTTCGTCCTCAACCTGACTCTTTTTTGTACCTTCTATGGTTTTATCCGTGTCCACAGCCTGCTGTGTAAAGGCCTTTGCCACTCCCTCTTCTCCCAGCTTATCCGCCACATCCGCTGAGCTTAGATACTGCCATGCGGCAAATGCCGTAATGGAACTGGCTGCCACAAGCGCTGCCGCAATCACGGCTGCGGAAACTTTCCTATACTTTTTCTGTCTCATATTTTCCTTCTCCTTTACCTGTCCTATAATTTTCCGGTTTAAAATATCACCGGGCTCCTCCTTGGGCGCAAGGACACATCTCAAAAGCTCATCCAAATCAGTTTTCATTTAAAATACCCTCCAATTTCTTTTTCAAAAGCAACCTCGCCTGATACAAACGGCTTTTTACAGTCCCCACCGGTATGTCCGCTACTTCTGCAATCTGTGCCAGATTTAAGTCCTGCATATAATACAGAAACACCACCGTTTTCATTTTTTCCGGCAGGGCGTTTACGGCATTCCATACCAGACGGTCCCTCTCCTTCTCCAAAATCTGTTCTTCCGAAGTAGCTCTGTCATCAGGAATATATTCCTGCCCCTCTTCGTCCAGATAATCCCGTGTTCCCACAATGCGTTTTCTCCAGGCAAATTTACGCTTTTTATTTTTCCAAAGCATTAGCGCCACAGAGAGACAGTAGCTTTTCACATTCCCCATGGAATCAATGGTTTCCAGCTTTTCCACCACTTTCATCCATGTGTCCTGATACAGCTCGTCCGCTTCCTGTACATTGGGGGCAAGATGCCTGCAAAAGGAATAGATATCCCTTCCATGTGTATCAATGCATTTTGCCAACTCTTGTTTTGTCATGATTGTCTCCAGCTTCTTTTTGCCTTCCAAAGATATCTTTGTGAAGGAGTATGTCCTTCACTTGCATATCGTAACAAAGTTAAAAAAGGTTCAAAACTTTTTTACACAATGAAAAAGCAGCCCCCGTGGAGGACTGCCCTGCTTGTTATTTCCTGTTCCATTGTATACATAGAATTCAGTGTTTTTAGCCTCCTTATCCGTATTTGTTTCATCACTCGTCCGTCTGGGCTGAATTTACATGTACCATGATATGTTTTACCTTTGGGAAATTCTTTTCAATATCTTCGTGGACTTCTTCTGCAATTTCATGGGATCTTTTCAGCGAATAAGAACCGTCCACCGCAATTTCTATGTCTACATATATTTTATTTCCAAAAATGCGCGTGTGAAGCGAATCTATCCCCTGAACTTCTTTGTTCTTCATAACACGTTCATAAATGTGCTGTTCTGTTTCTTCGTCGCAGGAATGATCCACTACTTTATTGACAGCATCCTTGAAAATGTCATATGCCGCCTTAATGATAAATACAAAAATCACCAGACTGGCAACAGAATCCATAACCGGAAAGCCAAGCCTTGCTCCCGCAATTCCAATCAAAGCCCCTACAGAGGAAAATGCGTCTGATCGATGGTGCCATGCATCCGCCAGCAACGCACTGGAGTCAATTCTTGCTGCGTTGACTTTTGTATACCAAAACATAGCCTCTTTGCTCACAATGGAAACAACTGCTGCAACCAGCGCTAAAATCCCCGGCACCTGCAAATCGCCATAATTGCCGGACAGAATATTTTTCAGCGCCTCCTGCCCAATGCCAAGTCCTGTCATAAACAGAATCATTGCCAGTACAATAGCCGCCACGCATTCCAGACGCTCATGCCCATAAGGATGTTCTTTATCCGCTTCCTTTGAAGCAAGCCGGATTCCGATAATCACCACTACCGTACTAAACACGTCCGATGCGGAATGAACCGCATCACTAATCATCGCATTGGAATGAGCCACGATACCCGCTATGAGCTTAAACACAGACAATATCAAATTGCCTATAATGCTCACGGCTGACACCCTGTCTGCGACTCGCTGGAAATTATTGTCTGAACCGGCACACTCTTTTTCCGCCACTCGGTTTCCTCTCATACTTAAGTTACCTCCCAAATGTTAGATAGGTTAGATAGCTCTATGACACCAATATATGTGGGGATTCAGAATATTACCTTTATAAAAGTATAAAAAAATACCCACGAACCAGTATTAGCAACTACTGTCCCGTGGATAAAAGATTCCACTGCCACTTATGTGACCCGACTCCATGACTCATGGTCACGGTCTGTTCAGTTTGTACTGTAGATTTATATGCAGTGCAAAGAGCATTTACAGACTAACATAGACCTCCTATATTGTCAAGCTGAAATTCGGGAAGTTCTTTTCAAGATTAGTGCCGGTGATTAAGGCTCCAATGATTTCGTCGGCAGTCCTTGCTATGGGAAGTTCAATATGCTACGATGATATATATGATTAATCGCCCTCAAAATGAACATTTTCTAAAAAATTTTTCTGACTTTTTGAATGGGTAGCGCTTTGCCAATCGTATTAAGAATGAAGCCTATAATAACTATCAAAATATCGGAGGAATCAACATGAAGAAAAAAATATGGACCGGAATTTTAGCGATGGCACTTGCCCTTTCCATTGGCTCAACAAATGCGCTGGCGGCGGAGCCGCAATACTCTGGTTGTCGGGGCTGCTATAACGCAGATGGCACTTGCGTATCTTTTGTAGATGAGGACAGGGATGGTATATGCGATAATTTTAGCTCGGGTGCCTGCAGAGGCGGCTATGGCAGAGGCGCTGGCCGTCAGGGCGGTGGTCGTGGTGGTCGCGGTGGTTGCGGAGGTTGCAGAAAATAAAAGCGGGGTCTTACTATGCGAAGCGAGCAGGAGGCAAACAGGGCTATTGAATTATACTCGGATACTGTCAGGCGGCTTTGTATTGTACACTTAAAAAATCACGCGGATGCGGAGGATATATTTCAAATCGTGTTTTTGAAATATATTCAAAGCTCCGTTGTATTTGAAGGTGATGAGCATGAAAAGGCGTGGTTTATCCGCGTGACTATCAATGCCTGTAAGGATCTGCTGAAAAGCTTCTGGCGCAGCCGCACTGTAGCCATTGAAGACCTGATGGATCAACCTGCTTCTATAGATGCAGAAAGCAGAGAGGTTTTAGAAGCGGTTCTGTCTTTGCCAACAAAATATAGGCAGGTGGTGTACCTCCACTATTATGAAGGATATACCGCTCCTCAGATTGGCAAGATTCTTGGAAGAAATGTGAATACTGTTTATACGCTTTTGACACGTTCAAAAAAACTTCTTAAAGATAGGTTGGGAGGTGACAGCGATGCATGAGAAGCTGAAAACTTCCTTTGATCATATCCATGCTGAACCTGATTTGAAGGCCGGTACACGGGAATTCCTTTTACACAAAATGTCTGAGTATCCGAAGAAATCTGCGGCGTATCGGAGTTTACTGGCAGCTGCAATCTGCCTTGTATTCATGCTGGCTGGCTTCGGCGGGTACCGGATGTACTTCACACCTGTATCGGCAGTCAGTATTGACATCAATCCGTCTATTGAGTTTAAAATCAATCGGTTCGATAAAGTGCTCTCCGTTGAGGGTTATAACGACGATGGCATTGATTTGGCATCAGGACTGAATGTCCGGTTTATGGGCTATATGGACGCAATCAATCAGGTGTTGAATGACAGGACGGTTATGGAATATTTGGCCCAAGATGAAGTCCTGTCCATTATGGTTAGCAGCGCGGACGGGAAAAAGCAAAATGAAATGCTTGCGAATGTTGAATGCTATGCGGCCGAATATCATAATGTCTATTGCGGCATGGGCAGATATGAGGATATGACAGCTGCACATATGCACGGTCTTTCCTTTGGGAAATATCGGGCATTCTTAGAGTTGCAGGCCCTTGAGCCCAATATCACGCCAGAAGATGTACAGGGCTGGACTATGAGAGAGATTCGAGACAGAATCGACGCTCTGTCCGGGACAGTCCCTGACAACGGCCAGGGAGGAGCCGGTCACCACGGTCAGGGCGGCGAATATGGACACCGGAATGGTTGGAGTACTCAATCGGAATAAAGCACAGATTTATCCGCTCACATCTTCTTTAAATAATAAAAGCCATACCCCGGCACATCGACTCCCGCCGCCTGCATTTTCCTCCCCGAAATCAGATCCACATACTCGCCGTCTGTCTCGTTGATCCACGCCGTCCTGTCAGTCTCACTGAAATTAAACAGCCCGAGCAGCTTCTCTCCCTCACAATATCTGCCGATGCATAATATGGACTGATCCCAGGTCTCGATGGTCCAGGTATCCGCATTTGACACAAATACCTTCTCTGTCCGGCGTATCTGCTCCAGCTCTCCGAGTCTATTAAATATCTCATCCTCCACAGTTCCCTGTTTCTCAATGTTCTCCGCCAGCTCCCAGTTCATGGCCCCCCTGTGGATATATCTGGAATCGGCAGCCTTCAGAGGGTCTTCCTTGTAGGTATAATCATTGACCTGCCCGATTTCATCCCCACTGTAGAGCACCGGTATCCCCGACTGCATGAACATATATGCATGAAGCATCACATCCAGCCGGATTGCCTTCTCCATGGCCTGCCTATCCTGCTCGAATCCCGCCTTCTCGACGCCGCACATGGACGCAGTCGTCCCGCAGAATCTCGCGTCCCCGGTAATGGGATCGGCGTTGTAAAGCTCACCTCTGCTGTTACTCTCCCCCGCATACCCCTGAAAATAATCGTTCAGATACTGCTTGTGAGAGCGCTCCCCGATACCGTCCAGCATCAGGGTGCCGTAATCCAGCCCCCAGCCGATATCATCATGACAGCGCAGATAATTCAGGAACACATACTCCTTGGGCAGCGCGTTCACAATGTCGAGCTGCCTTTTTAAAAGCCTCACATCTCTGGTTGCAACCGTATGCCATGTGGTCGCCATGGTGGTGACATTATAGAGCATATGACACTCCGGCTTTTCCACCGTCCCGAAATAGGGCACCACTTTCTCCGGCTCCATGACTACCTCCCCCAGCAAAAGAACAGAGGGACATACCACCTCGCCGATCATGCGCATCATGCGCACAATGGTGTGAACCTGAGGAAGATTCCGACATTTAGTACCCAGCTCCTTCCAGATGTAGGGCACTGCGTCAATGCGGATAATGTCAATGCCCCGGTTGGCCAGATACAGAAAATTGTACATCATCTCGTTAAACACTCTGGGATTTTTGTAATTCAAATCCCACTGATAGGGATAAAAACTGGTCATCACATAATGTCCGATCTCAGGCAGCCAGGTAAAGTTTCCCGGAGCCGTCGTGGGGAATACCTGCGGCACTGTCCTCTCATACTGAGCCGGCTCCTCCCCATTGTCAAAGAAAAAGTAACGGCTCATGTACTCCCCGTCTCCCTGTCTGGCTTTTCTGGCCCACTCATGCTCCTCGGAGGTATGGTTCATGACAAAGTCCATGCAGACATTGATGCCTTTCTTGTGGCAGGCGTCCGCCAGACTTTCCAAATCCTCCATGGAGCCCAGCTTTTCCTGCACCTTCCTGAAATCCTTCACTGCATACCCGCCGTCGGAGCGGCCTTCCACCGTGTCCAGAAAGGGCATCAGATGGATATAATTCACATTGCATTTCTCGATATAATCAAGCCTTGATTCCACGCCCTTCATATTGCCCGCGAAATTATCAATGTAAAACATCATCCCCAGCATATCATTCTTTTTATACCAGCCCTGATCTGCCTCCCTGTCCCTATCACGCTTTTTCAGTTCTTTTTTCCTCTCCAGATAGAACTGATTCATGCAGTCGCACAGCTCCGCAAACATGGAATCATTCCCATACAGCTCCATATAGAGCCAGCGCAGCTCATCATGATGTCTTTCCAGTCTCTTTGAGAAAATTTCCGTCTCTTTATCTATTCCACTATTCCTGACACTACTCATGACTCTTCACCACCCTGTGGATTTCTTCCTCCCCGGGCATCACCCGAAGCGCACCCTTCCTAGTCGTCACAATGGAGGCGGCCGCATTGGCAAATTCCAGCATCTCACCCAGCTCATCCGCTTTCAGGCCGTCAAGCCCTCTCTCCAGCACTCCGTGGAGCACACATCCCATGAAAGTGTCGCCGGCTCCCGTGGTCTCTATGGTGCCCTGCTGTATAAATGCCGGTTTTTCCACAATCATGTCCTTATAATATGCCCGACTTCCCGCCTTTCCCATGGAAACCAGAATCAGCGGAATGGGATGCTTTTCCCTGATTTTCTCCACAGCCCTGTCATAATCCTCCTCCCCTGTAAACCAGGTGATTTCATTGTCTGATATTTTCAAAATATCACAGATACCCAGGCCGTACTCCACCTGTTCTCTGGCATGATCCATGGAATCCCACAGCGGCTCCCTGATATTGGGGTCAAAGGATATAAGCGCCCCTTTCGCCTTTGCACACTCCGCCGCATACCTTGTGGCTTCCCGCACTTTTTCATGGGTCATGGAAAGGGTGCCGAAATGAAAAATCCTAGCCTGCTCCAGCAATTCTTCATGGATATCGCTTTTCTCCAACTGCATGTCCGCGCCCGGATTTCTGTAAAAAGAAAAATCCCTGTCCCCGTCCTCCTTTGTCTCCACAAAGGCGAGAGTAGTCCTGCATTCGGGATCAATACAGAGATTCGTGGTATCGATCCCCAGCTCCCCAGCGACTCCACTAAATTTCCTAAAAAACAGGTAATCCCCTTTATATTAAGAAAATCTACGAGGCAAA
>JAIDDH010000056.1 GCA_029055435.1 Acetatifactor sp. | reverse complement strand
AATAGAACGATTATTTCGAATTGCAAAAATGAAGGGAGTAAATCAATGTGAAGTACTTCTTCACGAAAATTCTCCAATAATAATTTATATAAATATTTATGGAGCAGAAGAAAATATACAATTGTTATTAACTGCTTTGGTTTCCTTGACCACCACTGAGTTGCCTTATATATATGATTTAGCATCTCCTAGCGAAGAGATGAGAAATGAGATTGCGGAATTTCAAGAACAATGTAAACAACTTAATATAACATTTACACTTGCAGAGTATTACCTTGAAAATTGTCAATCCATATTACAAAGTACAAAAATTCCATACTTTTATAATGGAGGTATAAGTCGAGGAGGAGACTCACATAATTTATTGGAAAGTATAGGATAATCAAATGAATAAATACTATGATTTTGTGGAAGGTGGCTGGTATATATTACCCTTTAAAAAAGGAATGTACAAATATACTTTATGGATCTGTTTTAGAAGCATTAAGATACTTTGGAACATGGGTATAATCATAGGTACTTTCTTTATAACCTTATGGATATTTCGTGGTTGCATAAAAGATAATACTCTAAATGAGATGATTTCTTTAGGTGCAGTTTTTGCCACATTTGGCTCTGCTGCCATTTCAATTTTTTCTCTTAATTGCAATGAACAGATAATCCATTTTCAAAATAATATATCAATTCTTCAAAACAATTTAATTAAAACAGAAAAATGGAGTAGATGGCGGTTCCTTAAAAAAATTGAAAAAAGAGAACTAGGGTTTTGTGAAGTAAAAACTCCAAAAATTCATTTTTATAAACAATCCAAAAAACTTAGCATTCCTATTCCAACCGACATATCCGATTTTAAGGATATATCGGTCGGTTGGTATTATTTTCGTTTTTTACTTTTTTCGCCTTCTTATCTTACACATCTTTCTATTGAAATGTCGTCCCTAAAAGAAACTGACGCATTTCTCATCTTTCGATGTTTAAAGGATATTTATCAAAGTATCTTGTGTTTTAAGGTCAGTAATTTCTTTATTTGGGTTGGAAGCGGTTTTATACTTTCAAGTGTTGCGTTTTCTTTTTTTTACCCACAAATAAACTTCTTCGTTGTTACTTTGGGTAAGTAATTTTTATAGAGTTATCCTCACAATAATGGCATGAAGGACCCAATTCTAAATTATAATGCTGGCATATACTCTGCGCTTGATGAGCAATATGTAAAATTGTTTCATCGGACGGGGGAAGAAGATAATGCAAAGGCGTACTTGCAATAGGTTTTAACAGACTCAATATAGGAGCTACTCCTAAAGCACATAGATACTCAATGCCCTTTAAAAGAGATTCTTCTGCTTCCAACCCAACAATCATCATGCTTCTAACAGCACCTTTGTTTCCCCATATTTTAACAGCTTCGCGAAAAGCCTCTTCATAACAGTCAAGGGGAATACTTCCTTTTCCAGGCATATATTTTGAGGCCAGTGTTCTATTAAAAACTTCTAGATTAAAAGCCACTTCTGTAATTCCAGCATCGTGCAACATATGAAGTGTATCTATGTCGGCGGTCGGTGTCATCATCAAGTAAATAGGTTTATTGTTTTTAGCATGAATATATTTTGCAATTTCTATAATTTTTGTTATGCTATCAAGGGAAGGATCTGAGCCTCCACCAATTAAATAATGTCGTAAAGATGGTTCTTCTGAGTAAAAATCAATAACTTCCTTAATATCCTCAATGGGCAAAGGGATAATACTGTTATCAATATCACAAAATTGGCAACCGATTCCTCTCTCCTTATACCAACATCCATTTCTATAATAAATGCGCAAACGGTCATGCCCCATATAAGAAATATCTTCATAAAGTAGTCCGCTTTTGCTTTTTCTTTTGTCATTAGGATTGCAAAATCGAATTCTAACTTCTGTCAGTCGTTTTCCATAATATGTTAATAATAACTTTTTTTCTTCATAAATGATCTCAAAAGGACTTAGCTCGGATAATATGGTAAGATAAGGAACACTTACATAAAATTTATCATTAATAATTAAGTCCAAGGCTTCAAATTCCTCATAATTAATGCCGCCTTGCTTTGACAACTCATTTTGAATAGTTGTGTTAATATGAATTCCTCGGCTCAGAAGCATAATTTTTAGTTCTAATAATTGCTTCTCCCAATCAATTGCCAATTCCAATATATTTTCCTGAATACGAAGGTTTTCTCTAAGAAGCGTTCTATGATCGGGACTAAGTGCCGAAAGATTTACATCCGTTACAAGCTTGAATAAATAAGTATTTCTATCCAACTTCATATTCCAATCCAAATAATCATCTTGACATTCTATTACATGTGGACATTCAAGAACGTTGGAATAAATTTGCCGTATTTGAAATAAATACTCAGGAACATATTGATAACTATAAAAACTATAATTTACAATAAAATTTAAACTTTTGGGAACATCTTTGTGCATAAAGGCATCCCAATTCAACATCGGTACCGACAGTTCCTCGTATTCTTGCGAAAGAGCTTTGTTAATTAGAAAGGTAGATGATTGAAAACGAGCATTGATTTCCATAAAATATACTTCAGTATCAGTTGCAATAAAGTCAATACCTAATACGCCTCGATACCCAGCCAGTCGAAGTCGCTCACCTATTTTTTGAGAATAACTCTCTAATTGTAAATGGATATGCTCAGGAAGATTACGGTATGCTATAAAATCAGCTCCTAAATATTTGAAATTATATTTTTCTAAGGAAATCAACTGTACTGATGCTGGAAGAAGTAATATTCCCTTATCATAAATTATAAGATGAATATTAAGTGAAATACTATCTTGAAAATAGGGTGAAACAGTGTATTTATCCTGCAAAATTAGTCTGTCTCCAATTACATCAGTATTTAATTCGTGAAATAACCATGTATTAGAACCACCACAGGAGTAATCCGCCTGAATTACAAATTTTTTATAGTTCGGAAACTTCTTTCTAGCGCTTCTAAATGAAATGTTTTCTCCATATTCAATAACATATGGCGGAATGGGTACAATATCAGAAAGCCAAATACGCGTATCTATTTTATTTTCCAAGAGATTGATAATATCTATGTCGTTAACACATATAATACGGTCCAATATTTCCCTATAAAGAATATTTACATCCGTAGGATAATACAGCATAAAGCGGCTGTTTGGATATTGTTCAATGATTTCCATTGCTTTTTGATTGATGTAAGTGTCCAATAAATCTGATTCCTGATTATAATCATATCTATAATTAAATTCTTTATCAAAAGAATAATTTGTGCCTTGACCAGAACCAAAAATAGTAATTGAACCCGTAAAAAAATTGCCTGTATCATTTAATTCTGATTCACGTATTCCAATCCAAAACAATGGATATTGCAGTTCCATTTTCGCTTCCTTTCTGCTGTTAATTTATTCTGTAACAATTTCGATTAGATGTTCTTATCTTTAAGATGTCAAAGCAATCAAGGAGTCATAAAAAATCATAGCACGCATAAATGGATATATTGTTACAAATTTTTCACCTACTAAAACACTACAGTTGAAGGATTTATTCTCTATAAAAGAGAAAAGAAAAATCTTTTTTAAGTGTATTTATGTAGTCAGTATACAAATCACCGAAAGCTGTTGTGTGTTTTTTCACCAATAAATTTCGTTGATCTACCAAGCAATTACAACCATTCCAAAAAAGAATTTCTTTTAGTAAATTATGCCTTGTCTGCCAATTATTTTCATGAAAGAAAGCTTCAAAAAAATCCATTACACGCTGATAGCATTTGGGACAAGTGTATGGGTAGATAGTTTCTTCTTCTATTCCAAGATATTCGTCAGTACGATTTCCATAATAAGATATTGTGACTCTTTCTAAATCCATGGGTTTTAAAAGAGATAACAGAAGAATTACCAGCCAAAGTGAGACCGGTTGGTAATATCCTGTCTGATACATATGATATAACAAAGTGAAAGGTTTAATATTTAGCGGAAAAACAACAGGATTGCAATTATGTTTGATTGCCCAATTTACTGTTGCCAAGGCATCCTCTAATTGCTCTTTTTCTGACAAAAACGGCAAGCCCAACATAATATTTAAATCGACGCCTATTCCGAATTGTTGTATTTCCTTTATTTTCTCCTCTATTTCTTCCATTATGATTTCTTTCATAATTATGAAATCCTGATAATTCTGATTAGCCGTTTCTAATCCGAGTTCTATTGTAATATTTTTTCCAGATAAAAGCTTCTTGATATATTCCAACTTCTCAAAATTAATATCTCGAAAATGTGTTTCAATAATAATATTGGGGATTGCTGTGGTGCTAACTCTTTCTAAAATAGATATAAAAATCTCTTCAGAAAGCTGATATTCATCCATAATGCTCCCATTTGCGCAGAGTAGAAGATATTGTACATTTTGTGCTTTTTCTAATATACTATTCATTTCATTCAAATAAATTTCTTTTGCTTTACTTCCGTGTGTTACACCATAATCACACATAATACAAGATCCTTTTAAATCATTTCTACAGCCTTTACTAATAAAAGCAATTTCTAAAAAAGTATTATTCTGATATGTATCACATATAACTTGAGGACTAATATTTGGTCGTTTTTTCCTGAAATATTGATTTGCTTTTTTTATTATTGTTTTATCCATAAAATGTCCCATTTCTTCTCTGTTTTCTGTTTATTATTAGGTTTTTTATAATCTAGAGATGCCTACAATACCATTTACTGATAATCCCAAGTTTTTATGCAATTACTGTCAAAACCAACGGATAACTTTTAATTATCCTTTGCAAAATACATATATTCCCAATTTATAACCATAATACCACATACTCTCTAAAAAATCACTACTATTTTACAATTTTCTTACATTTCAATATTACCCATCACAGCACACAAAAACAGCGGGGTCATCCCCCGCTGTTTTTTGCATACTCCAAATTCAACTAACCTCAACCAATTCCACTAACTCCTACAAATAATCCCCGGACCATTCCCCTTCGCCCTCTGTGGCTTCTGCGGTCTTGATTTCCGCGCCCTCTTTCACAAGAGACCATTTTACGAAATTTCCGGGAATGATATTTTCCGTTCGAAACTGTTCTGCGCTGCCCTGTTCCGCAGTCACCATGACAGTGCCTTCCTTGATGCTTGCCAGCGCATCGGTTTTATCTACCTGGCTGACAACAAAATAACCTTTCTCGCCGGTTTTGACTTCGCCGTTTACCGTGATCGTTTTTCCTGTCAAAAGCCGGAACTCTCCATAGCTCTCCGTCTCCGACGCGGCTTTTAAAGTAAGCATCTGAACCGTCATACTGCCGTTTCCGCGTATCACTGCGTTTTCCAATACAGTCAGATCGCAGGCTCCGGTCACAGCTCCTCCGATGTCCACACGGCCCTCCAGCGTCACCGCCGTGCCCGCAGGCGCACTCAGGGTATTGATTCCTGTCTCATACAGCCATAAGGACGCGCCGTTTTTCAAAATCACTCCGGGCCCCGCAGAAGTCTTGTTATCCAGCTTCACATTACGCACCTCCAGACTGCTGCCATCCAGCGTGACAGAGCCGGTAAGCGCAAGCGTGCGGCGTTCTTCCCCTGCTCCGCACAGTACCAGATGCTTGCCCTTTGCAGGCATGGTAAACGCACCTGCGGAGGGCACATCCTTCTCCAGCCGAAGCACAAAATCCATGGATGGTGCATCGTTAATATAATCTATTGCGTCATTGATTCTCACGAAACGGGACTGTCCTTCCGTAGTTGCGGTAATACAGCTCTCATAGTCTAAAGTATTCTCAAACACTGTGACCATGGGCGATCCCAGCTTTACGGCATTTCCGTCCCGATAGAGCGCGTAGTCTGTGGCCTGTGCCATCTGCAGGCGGCTGACATTCGCCTTGGGCGCACTGTTCAAAATTTTCTGTCCATCAACATACGCCTGCGCCTGTCCGCCTTTCAAGGGATTCAGCACAAGCTTTGTCCCGTCCCCGGTGATATCTCCCTTAATGGTGACACTCTTCGCCAGATCATAGGTGAGCATATTACCCTGCTCAGGACAAATCTCTGTCACAACGACATTTCCGGTAACCTGCAGCACGCTACCCAGCACAAGCTTTGTCACCGATAAATTTCCGCTCAGTTTCTCTTCTGTTCCCGTCGTCAGTTCCAGACAGGAGCCCGCGCTTCCTGTGACGCTGCCCAGATTGTCTATTGAACCTTCCGCCCGAATGGCCAAGGTATATTTCGAGATATTCGCCGTAATCACAAGCGCATCATCGTTCCTGTCGTTCTTCACCTTGCGTATCACATTTTCAAAAATCACATTTCCGGTCAATTTAAGATTGCCGGTAGTGCGGATACGTTGGCCGGTAAAGGTAATGTCCTTGTAGGTTCCCGCTCCGGGAAGGGGCACAGCTCCTTTTACAAAAATCTCCTCCCGCACATCCAGCCGATAGGATGCCCTGGCATCCTTACGTCTTGCAATCTCTGTCTTGGCATCCGCCAGAGTCGCATATTCTCCGAGGCTGATCTCTCCGCTCTCCGCAACATGATACAGAGTGATAGGCGTGACCAGTGTTCCCTGCACCTTGAGCGCATTACCTTTACGGTACAAATTCAGTTCACGTTCCTCGTTATCCAAAAGCTGATACTGTGTGGCATAACTGCTGCCGGACACGGTAAACAGTGTGGTTCCCTGCGTCAATGTGACAATATTGTCATTTTTATCTCGTATCTTAACCGCGATTTTGCCATTGTTCTTCACAACCGTATCTTTTACAGCCGCTTTCTTTTTCTGAGTCAGAACAAGCGTCACATGCTCATCCGCCTCCAGTGTCTTTTTCACGGTAAAATTCCCGCCTGCCTGCAGGGAAGCGCCTTCTCCCATGACAAGCGTGCCCACCGTCACCGCTCCGGTTGCGGTCAGTCCGGTATTCTCCGCCAGCGCCAACTGCCAGCTTGCGCCGGAAACCGTTCCCACGCTCAGGCTCACATTTGCTCCCAGATTCATATTCGCCGTCAGAGTGGCATTTCCGGTGGCCTTGAGCTGCACCTGCTGCCCCTCTGCGCCGCTTTCGATGGTCAGGCCTGCATACTTTCCCTTGCCGGGCATAGTCAGCGCGCCGGTCACTGCAAAATCATCCGAGAGCACCACCCGATAGCTCATGCTCTTCTGCTTACGACTGTTGATCTGCGCCACCGCGTCACTCCACTGCGCATAAACACCCAAAAGCTCATTCTCCGCGTAGAGCTGCAAAATCTCCGCCCCCACATAGATGGCACTGCTCTTTTTATAGCAGACCTGTTTCTCTCCAAAGACGGCGAACTGCTCCGCCCGCGCCTTTGAGGCTGTAAGCAGCTTGGTTCCCGCCGTAAAATACCGCTCGCTGACTACGCCGTCCGCTTCCACATATTGTCTCAAATTCAGCACACCGCTCACTGTGCCGTTAATCTTTACCACAGGCAGAGCTCCCTCACCGGGATAAAAAATCGTTCCATGCTCTCCGGCCGTGACATTTGTAATGGTAAAATTCTTACCGGAAGCCGGATAGACATTGCCATTTTCCAGATTTAAATTCGTAATGGCCGTCATGTTATTGCGCAGTCGCAGATTGCCCTGCACAGTCACATTCTTGAAGGTCTGCAGAACTCCCTGCACCTCAATATCGCCCTCCAGCACCAGACTGCCCGAGGAACTTCCCTTGACAGCGCCGAGATTTCTGGTGTCTCTCAATGTCAATGTTTTTCCCTTGGTATTGATATTGACCGGATTTGCACTGCCATTTACAGATAACATCGCAGACTCGATAGTCAGCGCCGTGGCCATATTGATTGTGCTTCCGGAAAATGTGAGCACCCCGCCATCCTCCGCAGGCTTCAGCGTAAGCTTTGCCGCCTGGGAGGGCATAGTCGTACCTATGATTCCATTCTCAGCCACTGCCACGGTATACTCTGCCGCTTTATTGCCCAGCGTTTTAAATGCCGTGAGCAGCTCATTCCAGTCCTTGTATGAGCCAAATTCCGAGCCGCGGCCGTCCGTCACCCAAAACGAAATTCCCTCTACCCGGATATCGTTACCGCTCACCAGTTCATCGCCCGAATGTGTCCCTATGATGTCTGAGTCTATTATATCTACACCGTCACCCAACTGAGCATCTTGTGCATCCCAACTGCTCATATCTATATCCCATATATCACTCTCCGCAGAACTGACAAATGTCATGGAGAAGAAAAGCGAAAACGCCAAGAACCATGCCAGCATTCGCCCGATTACTCTATTTTGTATCATTGCTTCCTCCTTCTTTGCCATATCCCCTCATATTCTCTTATTCTGTTTACACTAATGATTTTATCTTTTTTACAAATAAAAAGCAATGATTTCTGCAAAACACCATACATTACCAGAGTTTTGACTCAAAAACATCAAAAAAAGACCAATCACCCAAATGGATGATCGGTCTCTCAACACAAATTAATCCTGAACGTAAGGCATCAATGCAACGTGACGTGCTCTCTTGATTGCAACAGTCAGTGCTCTCTGATGCTTTGCGCAGTTGCCGGTAATACGGCGGGGAAGGATCTTTCCTCTCTCGGAAATGTACTTCTTCAGTTTTGCGGTATCCTTGTAATCAATCACATTATCTTTTCCGCAAAATACACAGACTTTCTTTCTTCTGCGCATTCCGCCTTTTCTTCTCATAGGAGAATCGGATTTCTCTGCTTTATTGTAAGCCATGTTATTACCTCCTTTTAAAATCGAAACCTAGTTAAACGGTAATTCCTCGTCGATGCCGTCAGGGATGTTCATGAAACCGTCGCCCGCGCCGGATGCCGGAGCAGGTGTACTGCCGCCAAAGCCTCCGCCATTGCCATAACCGCCGTTGAATCCGCCCTCATTCTGGGATGCGGCGTTCTTGCTCTCCGCGAACTCAATCTCGTCCACCATGACACGGACACTGTATACCATCTGTCCGTCCTTGTTGGTGTAATTGTCATTCTGAACACGGCCGCTCAGAACAACTTTGGTTCCCTTGTGCAGATAACGCTCGATAAATTCTGCCTGTTTTCCAAAGGCAGTGCAGTTAAAGAAATCCGCATCCGGTTCTCCGTCGCGCTTGAATCTTCTGTCCACAGCGATGGAAAATCTTGCAACCGCCGTCTGGCTGGCTCCCTGCGAATATCTCACCTCGGGGTCTCTGGTTAAACGTCCCATAAGAATTACTTTATTCATAATTGTTTCTCGCTTTCTTTATGCCTCGTCCTGTCTAACGCACAAGAATCTGATGACATTGTCCATAATGCGGACACGGCTCTCGATCTCTGCGGGAGCTGTGCTCTCAGCCTCAAATCTGATGAAATAGTAGAAAGCTTCTTTCATCTTCTGAACTTCGTAAGCAAGTCTCTTCTTGCCCCACTCGTCCACCTCTGTGATGGTACCGCCGAATCTCTCAACAAGAGCTTTGCACTTATCTACAACAGCAGCTCTCTCATCATCTTCGATCTTAGCGCTAACCACAACGGCTAATTCATACTTGTTCATGCTTTGTTACCTCCTTTTGGTCTCTGGCCCACCTCTATGTGTGAGCAAGGAAATTAGTATATCACGAAGATTTATATTAACATGAAACTCCAATAAATGCAAGTATTTTACAGAATTTGCTTGATATTTTTTTCCAGCAGCCTGCGCGCAATCATGATTTGATGGCCGCATCCTCTGCATTTCAATCGAAAGTCCGCACCCACGCGCAGTACCTCCCATTCGCTGCTTCCACAAGGGTGCTGCTTTTTCAGCTTTAAAACATCTCCTACATGGATATCCATAAAATCACTCCTTCTCACATATTTCCCGCGCAGAAATCCTTGGCCACGCCGAAAAATTCCCGTAAAAGATTGTTGGGCAGCATAGACGGATAGGAATCTGCCGCCAGTCCTTCCACATTGGCATAACCCTTCTTCCGGGCAATTTTCATAGCTCTATACACATGAAAATTATTGGTCACAATGACTACCCGCGCCTCCGCCTTATCGATAAATGCCGCGCTGAACTCCAGATTTTCATTGGTGTCGGTGGAAGCATCTTCCTGCATGATTCGCTCCGGCTCTATGCCTGCGGCCTCCAGATAACCGGCCATTCCTTCGGCCTCGGATATGGGCTCGTCGCTGCCCTGTCCGCCGGACACAACGACCATCGTGTCCGGGTTATCCTTTAGATATGCCAGTGCCGCATCCAGACGCTTTGCCAGCACATAGCTGGGGCCTCCGTTTTTCCACTGCGCTCCCAACACAATCACAACATCCGCTCCCGGCTCGGCATGCTGTCCGAAGCCGCTGAAGATTAATCCCTCCACGCACACAAACAAAAGCACACCCAACACGACGACTGTCCAAAATCCCCTTCTGATCACTTTTGGGATGCGTTCTGACTGCTCCGGACAGAAAAACAAATATGACATTCCTGTCAGACCCAGGGCCATCACACCCCAGATCAGGAAAAACTTAGTTCCATAGCCCATAAAAAACAGAATGCTCAGACAATACAGCATACAGAGGACTGCCAAAACCCCTGTCAGCACTCCCATCACGATTCTGCCCCCGGATATTTTCCTTCGTCCCCTCTTATCCAGTCGGATAATTTTTCTGGTCTGTTCAAAAGGTATTAAATTATTTTCCTTGCTCTGCTTTCGTATTTTCATAACAACACTATAGCATAGAAAACCTATGCTTCTCAATAGAACCTTTCTTAAGATTTTATAATGTGATATAATGAATTTCTAAAGAAATCCATAACATGTGGAAAAACAGGAAATAATATCCAGAAAGGAAGGAAATGTCATGACAGAAGCAGTAAAAGAATTAAATCGGATTGTCAAAGAATATGACAACATTGTCTTTTTCGGAGGCGCCGGCGTATCCACCGAGAGCGGCATCCCGGACTTTCGCAGTGTGGACGGCCTGTATCATCAGGAATATGATTATCCGCCGGAAACCATCTTGAGTCATAGTTTTTATCGCTCCAAGCCGGAAGAATTTTTCCGCTTCTACCGCAAAAAAATGCTTTTCACGGATGCAAAACCCAATGCCGCCCACAGAAAGCTGGCCGAATTGGAGGCCCGGGGCAAAGTACGCGCGGTAGTCACGCAGAATATAGACGGTCTGCACCAGGCGGCAGGAAGCAAGACTGTCTTGGAGCTTCACGGTTCCGTGCTCAGGAACTATTGCGAAAAATGTCATGCCTTTCATGATGTGAACTACATCATCCACAGCTCGGGCGTACCCACCTGTGAGAAGTGCGGCGGTTCCGTCAAACCTGATGTGGTGCTGTACGAAGAAGGGCTGGACGATCAGGTAATCAGCGCCGCAGTGAGCTATATCCGGGCGGCCCAGGTTCTGATTATCGGCGGAACATCCCTGGCAGTCTACCCGGCCGCCGGTCTGATAGACTATTTTAAGGGGGATAAACTGGTAGTAATCAACAAAGCTCCCACTCCCAGGGATAAATATGCCGATCTGTTGATTCAGGAGCCTATCGGAGAAGTATTTTCCCAGATAGACCTCGATTAAAAACGTATCTGAAGCTGACGGATTTTTATTTCCCCGAATGCTGCTTCTCCAACAAGGCAAAGAACTCCTCCTCGGGCATCGGCTTGGCATAGTAGTACCCCTGTACCTGGTCACAGCCGATGCTCTGCAGCAGATCGATCTGTTCCTTGGTCTCCACACCTTCCGCCAAAAGCCCTAAGCTCAGCTTATTCGCCATGGAAACCACCTGCTCCAGTATCAATCTTCCCTTGCCCGACACCATCATATTTTCCATAAATTTCTTGTCGAGCTTTATCACGTCAAAAGGAGTTTCCAACAAAATATTCAAGGAAGAATAACCGCTCCCAAAGTCATCCATCAGCAGGGTGAAACCCTCCTCTTTCAGCTGCAGAGCCTTCATGCTCACCTGTTGATCATCCACAGTCTCTGTGATCTCCAGCTCCAGCAATGCCTTCGAGATACCGCTTTCCTCAATCAGCTCCGAGAGCACTTGAACACACTCATCATCCCGCAGATGAATTCTCGACACATTCACCGAGACGGGACAATTTTTGATTCCCGCAGTCTCGCACTTTTTGATAAAACGGCATGCTTCCGCCCATATGTAGTAATCCACTTTTTTGATAAACCCATTTTCTTCTATAATAGGAATAAACTGATTGGGATAAATCATTCCCCGCTCCGGATGACGCCAGCGCACCAGAGCCTCAGCACCTATGATTTCATTTTTGAGAATGCTGTACTTCGGCTGGAGATACATCATGAACTGTCGCTCCGTGATTGCAGCCTGCATATTCTCCTCAATAAATTTCCTGTTATACAGGGACTCCTTGTACTGCTCCTGATAAAACAAAATATTAGTCAGAATATTCTTTTTGGCAGCTTTTCTGGCCATAGCCGCCCGATCCTCCATCTGGCGCAGCTCCATGCTTCTGTCCTCTGCCATATACACGCCATAGACCAACTGGAGCTTTATATCCCGATAACAACTGATACGCGCGTCCAACTGATGGATGAACTCCACCAGTTCCTCCTCCCGGTCATACTCCGTCACCACAATAAACACATCGCTGCGGAGATTGAGGAAATATTGATCATCGCGACAGATTTCCTTCAATTGTTCAATGATAAAATCCAGAATCTCGTCCCCGAATTTCTCTCCGTATAAATCATTGATAATCTTAAATTTGCGAATGTCAAATTGGACAAAACCGATACCTTTCGACGATGAAAGCAAAAGATTGTTCACATTTCTCCTGAAGCGTTTCTGCTTGCTCATGCTCTTCATCACAGCCCGCATCTCATCATCATGGGGAATATCCTCGGGATTAATATTGCTCTCTTTCACATCTTTGAGATGCTCCGCCAGCATATCTTCCAGGATATCGATACTGATATTAATTGCCCTTGGACACTTCTGCAGAATCAGCTTTTCCTGACGGATAATCGCCATCTCCTCGGGCTTGGAGATATCCTTTCCCAGAATATCACGGCAATAAATTTCACCATCCATTTTTTCTGTGAAACGCTTTATAAACTCGTCCGTCTTTTTATTGCCGTAAGTCTCCTGTTCTCTGTCCTGTGCATCATAAAACCCCAGCGCCATTCCCAGGACTAACATTGCCGCCGTTATACAGCCGCAGGTTCCCCCCTGCCGCATACCGCCTCCAAAGCAGGTACTGATTTTGAATGCCGTCTTTAAGTCCACTCCAAAATCATCCGCAAACGCCCCAAACAATGCCTGCGAACAATGATATTGCTGCTTTAAAAGCTGATCTGCCTTCTCTTTGTGCGTCATCCTTACCCCCTGTCCTGCGGCTGACAATAGCTGCGTCGCTTCTTGTCCCTCCACATCTGACTTTCTCCGCTACTCCGATATACCTACATTATGTATGCAGAAGTTCATGCGCTCTGTGAGACATCGGCTTTCCAAGATATTCCTCATAACACTTAATTATTTCCGGATTTTCATGCGAAAACCTGAGCGCATTGTGACTGTCAAGACCGTACAATACATCCGCCCTCTCACTCTTTAAAACGATACCGTCATGGATGGGCTGACCTCCGCCATTGACGCATCCGCCCGGACATGCCATGATCTCAACAAAATCATATACCACTTCTTTGGCAATAATAGCATCGATCAACTTTCTGGTATTGCCGAGTCCGCTTGCCACGGCAACCTTCACGGCAGTTCCGGCTACATCAAATTCAGCCTCTTTCCAGCCATCCATACCCCGCACTGACTTAAATGCATCAGCGTCAGGATTTTTGCCCGTCACGAAATAATAAGCGCTTCTCAATGCAGCTTCCATAACTCCGCCCGTGGCTCCAAAGATCACACCCGCGCCCGTTCCGACGCCAAGCGGCGAATCAAAATCCTCTTCCTCAAGCTCATCGGCCTTTATGAAAAATGCCTTGAGCAGTCGTTCTACCTCTCTTGTCGTGAGAACCGCATCGACATCTTTTCCGTCATCCCAGGTTCTCTCATTCTTTTTTGCCACACACGGCATGATTGACACACAGAAGATTTTCGAAGGGTCAACGCCGAGAAGCTCTGCATAATATGACTTCGTAATCGCACCAAACATCTGCTGCGGAGACTTCGCGCTTGACAACCTTGAAGCCATCTGCGGATACTGGCTTTTAATAAAACGGACCCATCCCGGACAGCATGAGGTAAACATCGGCAATCCCGATTCTTTTATCTCAGGAAGCCTCTCGAGGAACTCGCTGGCTTCCTCCATAATAGTGAGATCAGCCGAAAATGTGGTGTCAAAAATATAATCAAAGCCGATTTTCCTGAGTCCGCCCACAAGTCTGCGCGCTGTTGCAAATTCCCTGGAAAGTCCAAGATTCTCACCCCACGCGGCTCTTACCGCAGGCGCAACCTGAACAACAGTGATAATATCTTCATTTTCCACCGCATCGAGCACTTTCCCTACATCATCCCGCTCTCTCAATGCGCCTACCGGACAGTTTGCTATGCACTGACCACACAGGGAGCAGTCCGCCTCGTTGATTTTCCTGTTTCCCGACACATTGACAGTCGTCCTTGAGCCTGTGTTTACCACATCCCATACATGCAAATCCTGAACCTTGTCACATATCTGCACACATCTCATGCATTTAATACATTTTTCGGCGTCCCTTATCAACGGAAATGTCTTGTCCCATGTCCTCTTTTCAGGTTCTATTTCATAAGGCATCTCTGATATGTTCAAATCATTTGCGAGAGACTGGAGGGTACAATTTCCGCTCCGGACACATGATGCACATCTGTAATCATGCTGCGAAAGTATTAATTTAACATTCGTTTTGCGGGTGGTTCTGACCTTTCGGCTGTTTGTGTATACGACCATCCCTTCTTCCACCAGATTATTACATGCGGTCACACATCTCTCAACGCCCTCGACCTCGACAACGCATACCCGGCATGCGCCTATTTCATTAATATCCTTAAGATAACACAAAGTCGGAATCTCGATTCCTGCATTTCTGGCCGCTTCCAGGATTGTGCTGCCCTCCTCAGCCGATATATCCATACCATTTATCTGTAAATTTACCATTTATCCTCTCTGCCTCCTCTAAACACACCAAAGCCAAAGTGATCGCATCGTAAGCAGCGTCCCGATTCCTGACATGCCTCCTCGCAGGACATGCCGAATTCAATCGGTTCAAAGTCATGCTTTCTCTCACACGCCTCTCTCTCCGCAAGCTCAACTCTTCCGCAGGGAGTCTTATCATCATAACCGCTGTCCGGTATGCTCACATCACATCTTATCTCATGGTGATAGCCGAGATACTCATCAATATTCGCGGCGGCAACCTTGCCTGCCGCAATTGCCCTGATGACAGTGGCCGGTCCGGTAACACAGTCTCCTCCTGCAAAGACGCCCTGAAACTCCTGTACTTTTCCGGTGTTAAGCGCATCTATGACGCCACGCTTTACAGTAATTCCGTATTTTTCAAAATGCTTTGTCTCTATTCCCTGGCCGATGGCAACCACGATCAGATCGCATTCTATCAGCTTCTGCTCCTTATCTGCCTTTTTCGGAGATGGCCTTCCATGGGCTATCTTGCTTATCATCTGAGGCTGAACCCATATTCCGGTAACACTGCCCTTGTCATCCTGTTCAATCTTTACGGGAGCCATGAGCTCAAGCACATCGCATCCTTCCGCCTCCGCACCTTCTACCTCGGCCTTCAGCGCCGTCATGTCTGCCTTTCTTCTCCTGTAGACAATACTGACTGACTTTGCGCCAAGTCTCACAGATGACCTTGCCACATCCATAGCGACATTACCGCCGCCGATTACGACAACCCTCTTGCCTGTGTAGTCAGGTATATCGTCATCACCGATTGCCCTGAGCATCTCAACGGCCGAAATAATGCCTGATACGGCGTCCTCCCCTTCGATGCCGATTTTTTTATCGGCATGCGCGCCTATTGCTATGTATGTAGCATCGTATTCTTTATTGAGCTCTTCTATTGAAATATCTGTTCCGACACTGATTCCCTTCTTAACCTCAATTCCGGTTGAAAGAATGGTCGCTATCTCATCATCCAGTTTTTTTCTTGGAAGCCTGTAATTCGGAATTCCGTACCGGAGCATTCCGCCAAGCTGCTTTCTCTGCTCAAATATAGTGACTTTATGTCCCATCAGGGAAAGATAGTATGCTGCACTCAATCCGCCTGGGCCGCCTCCGATGACTGCCACCCTTTTACCCGTAGGCGCCTCACATTCCGGCACAGGAACCACCCCTGCATTATCAACCGCAACCTTTTTAAGTCCTCTGATATTTACCGGTGCATCTATAATCGTGCGCTTACATCTGTTTTCACAGGGATGCTCGCATATGTATGCGCATACGGCAGGCATGGGATTATCACGCCTGATAAGTCTCACCGCATCGGCATATCTCTTTTCATGGACAAGCGCAATATAACCCGGAATATCGACGCCGGCCGGGCACATATTTACACAGGAAACCGGCTGGTTACTGTTGCAGGTACAGTTTCCGTTGGCGATGTGCTCATTGAAATCATCAATACATCCGTCAAGACACTTGAGCACCATTTTACCGGCCTCAAAACCAATGGCACAATCCGCAGACAGATAGATTCCTTCTGCCGTCTGCCTGATCACGTCAAGCGTGTCCTTTGTGGCATTGCCGTTAAGTACATCATCAAAAAGCTGTGCCAGCTGATTCAGTCCGACTCTGCATGGAACACATTTTCCACAGGACTGCGCAAGACACATTTTGATAAATGAACTTGTCAGATCCACCGGACACAGTCCCGGAGGACTGGCCACTATCCGTCTCTCCAAATCCTTGTACAGAGATTCCATTGTAACCTGAGCCTGATTCTCTGTTATAATCGTTAATCTGCTCACACCCATAACCTCCCTATTTTATCTCAATAACCTGATCAGGTTTTATCGTATCTATCACAGCAATAAACTGCCTTTTCTGCCACCGTTGCTCCTATTATATCATATTTCTCTACACTTGTGGACATTTCTTACACATTGGCATTAACAAAAATAATCAAAATATATTGACAAGAAAAAAACCTCGATTTTCGAGGTTTTTGAGAGGCGCAGACCGGATTTGAACCGGTGGATAACGGTGTTGCAGACCGGTGCCTTACCACTTGGCTACTGCGCCATATTTAATTGTATGCGCGTCATTGAATCAAAATGATTCTATCCTTTTTAAGGGGCTATCTTACATTCACAACCCCAGCAAAGCTTATTATATATCATCAAAGCCTTCTTTGCAAGGAAAATTTTGAGATTTCCATATTTCATTCCATTTACGGCTCTACGCATCACGAAGCGAAGGTAGCCTGCACTACCTCCGCTCCATATTCCGACTTTCAAGAAATAACTCTCCCGCCATTACACTATTATGTATCCTACACCAATCCCTCTACAGCGTTCTCCACCGCATCATACCTCGGGGCAGAGAGCTGTTCCACCAATATCTTGTATGGATCGAGTTCGCTCCCCAACACCATTCTGACGATAGTGGGCGAAAAACCGCTTACCAGCGCCACTCCGCACTCATTCTCCCTGACAGGGATTGTGCATGTCCTGCTGCATATATTCCAAAACACGAGTCTGGGCATGCGATACCCCCGTGCGGCATACTTCTTGGCAATGGTGTCAAACAGATTTTCATTAAGAGATACCCACTGATTATTTACCACATGTCTTGTCGCCGCATCGAACTCCATATCTGATAAAATCAACACATTCACCGGCAGTTCCTGCTGAGGCATGTGATTTTTCACCGCCGTATGCAGAATCAACTCAAACACGGCCTCTATATTGGTATTGGCCACCTCATTATGGACAAGGGCAAGCTCGATCTTGTCATGGAGATTCCTTGCCTTTGACAAGTCCACAAATTGGGGATTCTCACTGAATGTGATGTAACAGTCTTTAAACTGACCCGTGCACCGTTCAGAAAAATAAATGGCAAGCGCATTCGCCACATCAAGGCATCTCACTCCCGAATTGCCCACAGCGGACATCATGCTCCCCGAACCGTCTGCCACGCAGAGGGTGTTATCCGTCCCCTGCACGAAATCCGGCAGCGCCTTCCACAACTCCTCAAGCGTCACGTCCACAGAGCGAAGGGTGTGTGCCCAACCGCGGCTTGCCTGCTCGAAATAGGAGTGCACGATATCATGGGGATAAAGCACTCCCGCATGAATCTCCTTTTCCCCCTTCTGCACCGCACCGAGAAACTCCCTTCTCCTTGCCTCGTCATTTCTGAGGAACGCTCTGTTATACACAATGTTTGCCCTGGAGGGAACAGCCGAATAATCAATGGCAGCCCACTCCCTGCGGCTCATCTTCACCTCAACCACGTTTAAATACTTTCTGTAAACGGAAAGTGTCTGCCTGTACTGTCTGCTGGTCATGGATAACTTGTCAGCCAACAGGCGCGCCATACGTTTGGTATAGGAGGAGGACGCATTCTCGGAGGGGAGCCACTTTGCACAGAGGCTCATAGATTCGCCTTTTTCCATATTGGCATGATCCTCCCGCAGCTGTTTCTCAATCAAATCCGCAGCCTCGTCTCCAAGGGGCGTATCCAACAGCGCCACCACCACATCCCATCTGGAATACTCTGGGATCAGCGGCATGAGCGCCCTTGCAATATCCACATGCGACTGCGCCAGATAGCGAAGAATCGTCCTGAAAAGTCTTCTCTCCCCAAGGCCCTGTCTCACGTCACCTGCATAAAAAAGCCACCTCACCGCAAGCACAGGATTCTCATAATACGCCTTTACGAATTTATCGGCAATCTCCTCCGCCGAAACCTTGCGCAGGGAGGAAACGGCAAAATTCAAGTCCAGCAGGGCTTTTCCCGTGGTTCTGTAGCCGACAGCGCCGTTTTCTGTCACGGATACATTATATTCTTTATTAAGCAAATCTTTCATATTCTGTATGAAACCCATGGAAAACTCCCTCCATTCTTAATTCTCTTCAGATATTTACGACAATCCAATCTGTTTCCAACTAGTCAACAACTTCGCGGTAATCAGCGGGGCCAGCCGGATTCGAACCGGCAACACGCGGATTTTAAATCCATAATTGTTGCTGTACGAGCTTTTGTCAAAGCTCTGAGCGTACCACCTGAAGCAAACTGCCCAAGCGTACCACTCTTCTTAGCTGCTCTACCAACTGAGCTATGGCCCCGTAAAGCGCCGCATTCCAGCCACAGGAGTAACCGAAACACGGCGCGCGAGCGGACGGATTGGGTTCGAACCAATTTAAACCATATGAAAATTGCTGCGAGTGTCTTTGACAAGACACATCTCCTGACCGCTCCGTAAAAGTACTATAGCACACATCAAAAAAGGAAACAATATACCCGTGGTATAAGTTTCCTTTCCGAATCTCTGCTATTAAAATAATATATTAAGTTATTCATCAATATTTGGATTGTCGGATGTCTTATGAAACAAATAGGTTGTTACTTTAGAGTTCTCAAAATAACCAATCTGTTCAAACTGGACGACCGCAAGGTCATTGTCAAGAGTTATGCTGCCGCTTACACCGCCGCGTTGATCGGATGTGAAAGACATTTTTTCTTCCGATAGGCTGCCGATACACGCATCATATCCTATTTCACGGAAAAGGCTAATCTGTATGAGATAAGAGCCATCCTCATTTAGCTGGATTTCAAGACTTGGATCATCGTTGGCATCGCAGTATTCTCCTGTGAAAGAACTATAGTCGGGGCGTGCATCAGGGCAGTTTTCCAGATGGGGAGTATCTGATGTTTTATGGTATTGATAGGAGCTTTCCGTAGTGGCTGTCTGATACCATCCGGAAGTAAATGTCACTGTGGCAGAATCATCATCAAGAGAGATGCTTCCCTCCACCTTTTTGTCTGTACCCCATTCAGAGGTGGAAAACAGGATTATATTTTCTGACTGATAACCTGTGCATTCATACAACTTGGTTAGAAACGGGATTTTAACCTGTATTCCATAAGTATCATCTTCATTTTTTTGAATCTCCAGACCGTCATAATTAGGGTCGTTTATAGTATTACCCGCATATTCTCCTTCATAAATTTCTAGAATTTGCGTCATTTCTGTCTGAGATTCTATTTCTGATATTTCCTCTGCGGCTGTGGATTGCTTGGATTCGTGCATTTCAGATGGGGACGTCTGCCGTATATCAGAAGTGCTTTCTTCAGGCAGATTAATATCGTTGCCAGTATTTTTCATTTGAACGGGGGCAACATCCGTGTATCCTGTATCCTTATTTGTAGAACAGGCAGATAATAAAACAAGACATATCAAACCCGGCAAAAAGATTTTTTTCATCATAATAGTTCCCTCCGGTGAAACATTTTATTATATAGTCAAAATTTAAAATGATATTTTTGCGTGGTTTTCCAATCGGGTTCCAATCTTTAAAAGAATTATATCACGACGAAGAAAATAATAAAATACCCCCCTGTGCAAACGACATCCTTTTTGCGTAAACGGCACAAAAATCAATTGTCGAACCACATTCTCCACTTAAAAAATTCCTTCTTAAACTCTTTATTATGGGCTCTCCCAATGATTACCTTATACGACCGGTGTATCTGAAAAAAGCCAAATTGGGATAGACTTCGTGCAGTTTCCGATATCAGTCCTTCACAAAAATGTTCCTTCCCATCAAGCATAAGGTATCTTAAGTTTCTTCCATATGTTTCAACAACAAGAAGTTCATTCAAGTTTACCCTAATGCGTATCCCAGCAGTATCATCACAGGAAATAATCCGGTCCTGAATCTTAGTTTTTAAGAAAGAATCAAGCGCTTCATCTATTTCTTCTAGATGCTTTTTGTCTATATACTAAAAGCATTCACCTTATATCCTAATCTTGCCTGTTCCGTATGGGAAGTCAAAAAACATATTGTGCTTTTATTTCCACAATGCATCAATTGTTCTGCTATTTGAAAACCATCTTCACCCTCTGCGAGTTCAATATCCAGAAACAGCAGGTCAGTCTCCGGGTTTTTCATAAATTCTTTTCTGCTGGTATAGCAATACTGATTTTAAACAACACTTCTTTATTTTCTACTAAGGATTCCATATAATATTCACCGTGATACTTTTCAACAGTTGCCACGATATTTTTAAGACCAAAAACTTTTTTTAATCCGACAAAATAACTATATGAAACGTATTTATAGTGAAAGGAGGTAAAAGTTATGAGCTACTCAGATAAAGAATTTGAATCAACATATAATCGCTATGTTGATATGATTTACAGGTTATGTTTTTCATTTTTGAAGAAAAAAGAGGATACAGAAGATGCCGTCCAGTCAGTTTTTGTAAAATATTTAAAAAGCGGCAAAAACTTTGAAAATGAGCGCCATGAAAAAGCATGGTTCATCGTAACGGCTTCTAATGTGTGTAAAGATATGCTACGGCAGTCGTGGAGACACAACATAAGTATAGAGACATATGATTTTATTTCAGATACAGAAGATTTGGCAAGTGATGACGTATATATGGCGATTTTGGATTTGCCGTACAAGTACAAAACCGTAGTATACCTTTACTATTACGAGGGATACAAGACACATGAAATAGCAGAAATGCTGCATAAGCCATCTTCAACAATCCGGAACCATTTAACAGAAGCCCGGAGGCATCTTAAAAAAATATTAGGAGGCAATCCATAATGAGTAATGATAAAATTATTGCAGCGTGGAACAAAATGAGTCCAGACAGTAGTACAAAGGAAAAAATATTGCAGCAGTTACAAGAGACTATGGAAACAAGCGAAAAGAACAGTTTCACAAAAATGTTTCGCCGTTTTGCCGTTGGATTTGCGGCAACAGTTGTTTTATTATTAGGCAGTTTTGGTACAGCGTATGCGGCCAGTCCTGTATTTAGAGACTATATACACTCACTGCTTTTTCCCTTGTATACTTCTGATGAGATTATAAGTATTGACAATGGACACATGACAGGTTCTTTTGATATAATAGATGCGTTGCTTTCTTTCCTGGATAAATTTAACAAAAAAGAATTCGGAAATTCCATCACTGCGGCAAGAGAAAATGGTTATTACTATAGCCTGTTTGCACAGAATGGGGATCAGCTTTTGGCTTTTGTTGACAGCAGCATTGAGGGATACTGCATCGTGGTATATATGGAACGGATAGCATATGAAAGCACAGAAGGAATCTGGCAGGTAACAGGTTATCAGATTTTAGAAGAATCCGCCGCACAAAATATGGAAAAACAGTTAGAACCATACTCCGATAAATCAGCGGAGGAACCAATCTCTGTACCGCAGGAAGATACAGTGATAAAAGGCCAGGAAAACTCCGTTATAATGTATAATGTAAATGAGAAAAAAAATGTTGTTTCTGTCAATGAAGATGATGGCAGGATTGTAAGTGATATTTTGGATGCATGTGACAGGAGCGAAAATATTGCAGGCGGCTTATTTCAATATGTTGTCAAGATAAATGATACATCCTATATGTTCGATTCAAATGGAAATGGAATGGTAAATACAGCAGAAAATCGCCGGGGAATTACTATCAACGAAAACGATCTGGAAGTAATCACGGCATTGTTTGAACAGTATGATATCTCATTAGAAGAGGCACGGTAAAATTAGAGACCATTCCATACCATATGTTAAAAATCAGCACATATGCTGTCCTAAACTGATAACTAACTCTTAAAAAGGGAAGGAATAATTCAAATGAAATTAAAAACAAAACTCCGCCAAGTCATGACAATATTAGTTTTTTCTTTATTATTGACAGCTTGTGCCAATAAGAATCATGTATCTGAAGAAACGCTTCCTGATAGTACACCAATCAATCAGGTGGATAATTCATCTGCAAGTGAATCTTCGCCAAAATCAGACAATCATTCTGCCGTGACTGATCCGTTACTTAATGATGACACTGTAACGATAGGGGATGTATCGCTTTCACTTTCAGAAAGCAGGCAAGACATTCTGGCAAAACTGGAGGCAGCCGGCTTTGATTACGGTGAAGTACAACCAAATTCCCCTAACGAAGCCAGCTATGACCTATATTATAATGCCGCTGGATGTCTGCAAATTTATTTTCTGGATGATACCTGCGTCAGAATTAGATTGCAAAAATTTGATTCTTCGGTCTGTAATCCACAGGCAGCCAGAGGACTGCACCCTGGAGATACATACGCTCAGATGATAGATCTATACGGAGATGACTATGAAACACACGCATACTCCTACAAGGGAATATATACCATATACCGTTATTCTATAGAAGATTGTATTTGCGAGTTTGGGATAGAGGGAGAAAACAGGGATTCTATCTATAATATAGACATCTATCTCCCCAGTCAGCTTCCTATCTATGAATATGGAGAAGAAATAACGGAAGATTGATGCCACAAACTATCCACTTTAACAAAAAACAGCAGACAAGGGCTTGTATTTCCCCTGCCTGCTGCTTTTTTACTCTGCCGTTACCAGATTAAGTCTTATAAATCCTTCATCCGATACACTCTTTAACCGTTCCAGCACCCTTAAAGACAGCTCCAGCAATGCATTGTCTTCCAGATATTTTATTGCCCTTTCAATGTCCTTTATAAGCTCTGTACAGTTCTCCGCCCTCCCGCTTACTTTTTGGGTTACCACTCACATGCCTGCTTTTGTAACCATGCGCACTTTTCTTTCACATTCCAAAATGTTTTCCAGAACACCAAAAGCCCGTAAACGCTAATGTTTACGGGCTTTCCTAAGTTCCATCCCTTGGAACTTTACTCCCCGAGTAGGGCTCGAACCTACAACAACTCGGTTAACAGCCGAGTGCTCTACCATTGAGCTATCGAGGAAAACG